>FR878324.1:55894-93991 GCA_000434335.1 Clostridium sp. CAG:492 | reverse complement strand
GGATATAAAAAATTAATGAATTATTTAATAACAAATAATCCTGCATCAACCATAATAATTATGATAACGCCAATGGCAAACAGTACACCAACATCACCAAAAAATGAAGCTGGTTTAACAAAATTAGATTATATAAATGCGATTAAAGATTTGGCAAGATATTTTAGTGTTCCACTATTAGACATGAACCAATTAGGAAGTTTAGGACAATTTAATAAAAACACATGGACAAATGATGGATTGCATTTCAAACAAGAATATGTAAATAAAATATATGCACCTAGAATTGCTAAATTTATCAAGGATTTGATTTCTTAACAAGAGTATATAGAAAGGACAAAAGCTATGGAAAATTTAATAAATGGAATAAGCAACAATATAATAATAAAAACATTAATTGTTGCTTTAATTTTTGACATATTTCTTGGGTCTTTGAGGGCTATAAAGGAAAAAGAATGGAATAGTACAGTTGGTATAAATGGAATACTTCGTAAAGTTGGAATGGTAGGAAGTATTCTGTTTTTATATTTAACAGATATGCTGATTAATTTGGATTTATTATTTATGATACCAAAAGAAATATTAGATTATATAGGAATTAATAAAGTGGGCTCATGTGAGCTCTTTGGAATAATGTTTGTTTTATATGAAATTACAAGTATAATGAAAAATATGATTTTATGTGACATTCCATGCCCAAAAAGATTAAAGAAAAAAGCAGAAAAGATATTAAAAGAAATGACAACCGAACTGGATAAGAAAAATTTTAAGTAAAAATTGAAAGGGGAATAAAGATGAGAAAGAGAATATTAATAATATTGGCAAGTATATTAGCAATAATAACAACACTATGCAATATTTATATACCAAATCATAAAATCAATAACACAATACAAGAAACGCAAAATATAATACAAGAAGAAATAAAAAATGACAATGTAACAGTATCAGAATATGTCTATGGAGAGTCAAGTGATGTAAAAGAAGCAACAATAACCAACAAAGAAGATATTTCTACAAAGCAATTACCAGAAGCAACAGAAACAGATGAAAAAAATGTTGAAGAAGAAATAACAACGGAAATAGATGCTCAAATAGAGCAAGAAAATATAAGTTATAATGGAGCTAGTATAGGAAATGGACTAGCTCTTTTAGGTGCATATCAAGGACTAACATACTACTCACAAGCTGATTCAAGGTGGGCAAGTGTAATGTATTCTAGCATAAATGATTCAACACAAACAATGAAGGCAAGTGCTTGTGGTCCAACGTCTGCGGCAATGGTTATTTCTAGCTCTAAAGGTAGTATATTACCAACAACATTAGCAAGTTTAGCAGTAAGCAATGGATACAGAACTAAAAATTCAGGAACAGCGTGGAGCTTCTATCCATTTATAGCAGATTACTTTGGATTTTACGAATATTACACAACAGATAAATTAGAAACTGCATTAAATTATCTATCTCAAAAAAACAGTGATGGAACAAGCAAATATTATATAATATGCAGTTGTGGTAGTGGTTTATTTACATATAACGGACATTACATAGTACTAACAAGTTTAGATGGAGATACAATGCAGGTATATGATCCATATTTATACAATAACAAATTTGCAACAGCAACAAGAAAAAAGGCAAATGTAACTATATCTGGAAATTCTGTGTTTGTTAACAAAGAAAATTTCAGAAAATATGCAAACTATAAAAACTTTTGGATTTTTTCTAATGATAAAGGAAGCGGAAACACTAATAGTACTACTATAAATAATGTAACCAATTATACAAAATATGTTGCAACAAAAAGCTCAAGTTTAAATGTAAGAAAATCAGCAAGCATTAATTCAAGTAGGATTTATTCGCTTACGAAAGGAACTAAAGTAAATGTTATAGAAGTTAGTGGAAATTGGTCTAAAATAAGCAGTCCGGTTACAGGTTGGGTAAATACAACATATCTTTCATCTACTCAGGTGTACTCAATAGTGAACGATTATAAAATTGGTACATATAAGGTAACAAGTAATTTACATGTTAGAAGCGGTCCAGGAACAAATTATAAAATAAAAATATATAACCAATTAACAACTAATGCTAAAGCTCAAAATAAACGATTAGGAAATCAATATTACAACGGATATTTAAAAGGTGTAACTTGTACAGTTACGCAGGTAAAAAGCAACTGGGGTAAAACTACATCTGGTTGGATATGTTTAGATTATTGTAAAAAAATAAAAAAATAATTATTTACTACATCAATTATATGTGTTAAAATAACTCAATAAAGTTACATATGTAATGGGGTGATAAATATACGAAAGAATAATCCAGAATATAGAGATTTCATAAGAAGAAAGAATGAAAAAAATTTAAGACAACGTACTAAAAGAAAAAAAAGAAAATATACAATAAAAAAATATACAAGAAAAGATAAGAAACCTTATCGAATTTTCTCAGTGCCCAAAATATTTAGTATTCTAGAAAATCCAGAAGAAACTATAAGCTTTTTTAATAATGTAATAAAAGAAATTGAAAAAATATACAGTAATAACATATTATATATTTTTTTGGTAGATATGGAGGACGTTCAAAAGATTACAGGTGATGCTTTAATGTATTTTTTGACAGTAATGAGAAACTATAGAGTAAGAGGTTGTAAAGGAATATATTGGAGAGGCAATTTTCCGAAAAATGAAGACATATCTAATTTTTTAAAATGCTCTGGATTTTTAGGATATTTAGATACACCTAAATGCAATTTGATGCATACTGATGAGAATATTCAGATAAAATCAGGGAGTTTAATAGAACCAAATGTAATGAAATCGATTTGTGATTTTACAAATGATAAATTGAATACTGATAGGAAATATAGTAGATTTTTAGCTAACATGTTAACTGAACTAATGACAAATACTAAAGATCATGCATATAATAGTAATAATAAATTTGATTTTTGTTGGTATGTATTTGTTGAAAATTCACAAGATTATATCAGATATACTTTCATGGATAATGGACTAGGTATTCCAACAACTGTAAATAAACGATTAGGAGAAAAAATTAAGGAATATATAAATATTGATAAAGAATATAAATATATTGAATCATGCTTAAGTGGCAATTTTTTGAGAACCGAAACTAACCTTACTCATAGAGGAAAAGGATTGCCAGAAATAAACTCATATTATAATGATAATAAAATGTCCAATTTGACCATAATATCAAATCATGCATATTATCAAAAAAATAAATCAAAAGATTTGATAAACCATTTAATTGGAACGATAGTTTATTGGGAAATAGATAAAAATCAGAGAGGAGATATATAGAATGAACATAAATATTTGTGAAGAATATACTGATGCACCAGGTGGTAGATATGAGAGTCAAGGTCCTTTTTCAGGGGAGAATTTCAGAAAAAAAATATTGAAACCTAGATTTATTGAATCTGCAAACAAAGAGGAAAAGTTATTTATTGACTTTGATGGTGGCTATGGTTACGGTTCATCTTTTTTAGAAGAAGCTTTTGGAGGCTTAATAAGAGAGCTAAAAGAAGAAAAAAATTCAATTTATAAGAAAGCTTTGGATATAATAGAAATTAAATCGGATGATGAGCCAAATTTAATACAAAGAGTAAAAGACTATATGAAAAATGAAATCTAAAGATAAGGAGATATTATGGTAGTACAATTTGAAATAAAAAAGAAACACTGTTATATTGCAATAATATTAATATTTTTTGTAATAATTTCATTTATCAATATCAAATGTTTAGAATATAATTGGAAAGAATATTTTAGAATGTCTTTACAAGAAATTCTAACCATAATTGTAGGAAGTATTGTTATTTACTGTTTGACAAAAAAAGATAATAAAGAGTCAAAGTTATATGATAAAGTTGAAAAAAAATGTGAGGATTTAAAAGAATATATTAAAATTAACTTAAAGGATATTCCATCAATGCTAAAAGAAGAACGATTGCTTAAAATAAGATATATTTCTAATCAAGTATCTAATATAGAAAGATATATTGATAATATAGATAAGCTGTCTGAAAATTATAGAAAAATGAAAGAGGCGTTTGATAACTTGAATGATTTTATATCTGACAATATAGATCAAAGCAAAGAATATTTTGATAAAGATAATAGAAAGATAAAATTAGAAAGGTTGATTAACAATGTCGAACTTAGAATAGAAGATATAATAATTTTTACATATATAAATTAAAGTATCATATCTCTATATATAGTTGGCTAAAAATTTAGATTATAGATGATAGAAGGAGACTAAATATTATTGAACACAAAAGAGTTCAATAATATTTAGTCCTCTTTTTCTTGCATTTCAATATTAATTAATAAATCTAAAATCTGACTTATTTCCATAACTTCGGAGGAATTTAAGCCGTATTTATCTACTCTCTTAAACATTTCTTCCTTTAATTCTTCTATATCAAATTTGCTGAAAAATAAATCCTTAATATTAACATCTAATCCACTAGCAATACTATATAAAACAGCCAAGGTAGGATTTAATTTTATATTATTTTCTAATTTATATAAATAAGCTCTAGAAACACCAGTAATTTTTTCTAATTTATATAAAGTTATTCCTTTTTTCTTTCTAATATTTTTTATGTTAAAAACAATCATCATTGCACCTCTAAAATAGTATCTCTTTATTTTATAAAATTATTAGTATATCCGCAATATGGAACTCCTGGGAAACGCTTTTGTCGAACGGTTTTCCTTGACTTTTTATAACAGTATAATAGAATAAAAGAAAATGAAAATTGGAGTGGTGCAGATGAAAGAAAAAATGGAAGAAAAAATTGTAAATGAAATCAGCAAGGAATTTAATAAAAAGCCAGAACTAGTTGAAGTAATGCTAACGACATGCCATATAGAGGGATATGATTTAGATGATACAAGAAAAATCTTAAAAGAATTTTATAAAACATATTAACAGAAATATTGACAAATTTAGATATTACTTATAGAATAAAGATAATGTGATTAGGAGTACAATAAAAAAATATTAAATTGCATTCAAATCGCATTCAAAAAATAAAAAAAGTGAATAAATCACAATCATAATGCGGACTTACAGACCTTCAAATCTGGTTGTAAGCTCCATTAATTATTATAAAATAATAAAAATCACAATTAAAATTGAAAGGACTTGAAAATATGAAAATAGGTATAGTAGGTCTTCCAAATGTTGGAAAAAGTACACTATTTAATGCAATAACTAACGCAGGTGCTGAATGTGCAAATTATCCATTTTGTACAATAGAGCCAAACGTAGGAGTTGTACCTGTACCAGATGAAAGACTAGATAATTTAGCAAAAATGTATAATCCAGAAAAAGTAACACATGCAATAATTGAATTTGTAGATATAGCAGGATTAGTAAAAGGAGCAAGCAAAGGTGAAGGATTAGGAAATAAGTTCTTATCACATATAAGAGAAGTTGATAGTATAGCACAAGTTGTAAGATGCTTTGAAGATCCAAATGTAGTTCATGTAGATGGAAGCATAGATCCAATAAGAGATATAGATACAATTAATTTAGAGCTTATTTTAGCAGACCTAGAAACTATTGATAAAAGACTTGAAAGAGCAAAGAAAAATTTAAAAGCAGACAAAAAATATCAAGCAGAAATAGATGTATTACAAAAAATAAAAGAAGCTCTAGAAGCTGGAAAAACAGCAAGATCTGTTGAATTAAATGAAGACGAAAGTGAACTAATAAAAGATGCATTTTTATTAACAATAAAACCAACTTTATATATTGCAAATGTTTCGGAAGAACAATTAGCAGATGTTGAAAATGACAAATACATAAAAGAAGTAAAAGAACTTGCAGCAAAAGAAAATGCAGAAGTTATTCCATTATGTATAAAAATAGAAGAAGAGCTTGCAAGCTTAGATAATGAAGATGATAAAAAAGAAATGCTAGAAATGCTAGGATTACAAGAATCAGGATTAGATAAAGTTATAAAATCAAGTTATGATTTATTAGGCTTAATGTCATTCCTAACAGCTGGAGAGCCAGAAGTTAGAGCATGGACAATAAAAAAAGGAACAAAAGCACCTCAAGCAGCAGGAAAAATTCATTCAGATATAGAAAGAGGATTCATAAGAGCAGAAGTTGTTTCATATGATGATTTAATGAGAGAAGGTTCAATGAATGCAGTAAAAGAAAAAGGTTTACTACGCTCAGAAGGAAAAGACTATATCATGCAAGATGGCGATATAGTATTATTCAAATTTAATGTATAAATTAAAGCACAAATAAATACTGCAAAAGGTTTTATTTGTGCTTTTTTAATAAAATGAAGAAAGGGAAAAGGGACAGTTTACATGTCTAATGTAAGTTTAAAGAAAGTTATATAGTTTTCTTTTAAAGGATACTAAGAGCAAAAGAAAGGAAAAAAAGATGGAAAATAAAGGAAAAAAATTTGAATGGTTAAAAAAATTAGTAATTGTATTGTGTATAGCAATGATATCACTAATTCCAAGCTTTATAGATAAACATATATCATTAGCAGATTCAGGATTTGGAAGTAGTTATGATAGCGGAGGAAGCAGTTATAGTGGAGGAAGCTATGACAGTGGAAGTAGTAGTTGGGATTATGACTCAGATTATGACTCAGATGGTGGCGATTCACTTATAGGTTTTATAATTGCCATAATCATAATAATAATAATAGCTATATGTACTAGAGATAAGAAAACTAAAGTTGTAACAAAATCTGATAATGTAAATGACGAAAATATTGCAAATAAGGTAAAACAATATATACCAAACTTTAATAAACAAGAATTCCTAAATAATGGATACCAAATCTACAAAGATGTACAAAATGCATGGATGAACTTTAAATTAGAGGATGTAAAAGATGTAATAACAGATGAAATATATAATATGTATGATTCACAACTTTCTACACTAGAAGTTAAAGGCGAAAAGAACATAATGAAAGACTTTAAGCTTGTAAAATCATATTTAAAAGATGTAAATGTACAAAATGAAACAATTACAATTACAACAGGATACATTATTGAAATGTATGACTATATAATTGAAGAATCTACAGGAAAAGTACTAAGAGGTTCATCAACTAATAAATTAAGAATAGTATACGAAATGAAATTTAGACAGACATTAAATTCAAACGGAAAAGTAGATCATTGTCCAAACTGTGGAGCAAAAATAGAAATGAACAGTAGTGGAACATGTGAATACTGTGGTTCAAAACTAGTTTCTGAAAATACAAAATGGGTATTAACAGAAAAGAAAACAATGAGACAAGAAATGTTTTAAAATAAAAAGTTAAGGATGAAAATATAAAATATTTTCATTCTTAATATATAAATTAGGGGAGTAAAATGGAGAAAAGAAAAAATATAATAAAAAAGATATTAATAACACTAGGTATTTTGTGTTCAGTAATATTAACTTTTACTGTAATATATGAAAGACCAACTTTTGCAGATTCAGGACATAGCGTAAGTCATAGTAGCAGTCACAGTAGTCATAGCAGCAGCCATAGCAGTTCATCAAGCAGAAGAAGTTCAAGTAGTAGTCATAGGTCATCATCAAGCAGAAGCAGTTCAAGCAGTGGAAGCAGTGATCCACTTGCAGGTATTATTTCATTGGCAATAATTGTTGTAATAATTGTAATATGGAGTATTATAACAAAAAAAGCTACAAACAATTTACACAGAATTGTTATTAATAAAAATAATGAAGATGAAATAGAAAATAAAATAAAGAAATTAATACCGAACTTCAACAAACAAGAATTCTTAAAACAAGGATATAGCATTTATTATGACATTCAAATGGCATGGATGGATTTTAAATTAGAAGATATAAAAGACAAAGTAACAGACGAAATATACACAATGTACGAATCACAACTTGCAACACTTGAAGTAAAAGGCGAGCAAAACATAATGAAAGACATACAACTAAAACAAAGCTGTTTAAAAGATGTTACAAATCAAAATGGAACAATTACTATAAAAACAAATTATGTAATAGAAATGTATGATTATATAGCAGATGTCAACACGAAAAAATTAATAAGAGGCGAAGACAAGAAAAAAATACGTATATTATACGAAATGAGCTTTAGAAAAGCATTAAGTGAAGACGAAAAAGTAACTCATTGTCCAAATTGTGGTGCAAAAGTAGAAATGAACAGTACAGGAACATGTGAATACTGTGGATCGAAACTAGTATCAGAAAATACAAAATGGGTATTAACAGAAAAAAAAGTAATTGAGCAATATTATATATAAATAATAAAGGAGATATAGTATTTTAAATACTATATCTCAAAACATAATGGTATATGGGTAACCAACAAAAATCCCAAATAAACAATAAAAAGGAATGAAAAAAATGAATAACACATTAGAAAATTTATTAAAACAAGACTCAGAATTTTCAGAAGCAAAATTCAAATCAAAAGTAGAAAACACATTTGTACAAATAAAACTATCAATGGTGACAGGAAAAACAGAAAAAATCCATCACTTTGTTAACGAAGAAACATATCAAAAAATAGTTCAAAAAGTAGAAAACGACAAATCAAACAACAGGATTCAATTATATGACGAACTAAATGTAGCAGATGTCCAAATTTTAAAAATAGAAGAGCAAGAAGATAGTTTCAAAATAGAAGTAAATGTACATTCGAAAGCATTAGAATACTATATTGCAAGAGATACAAGAAAATACATATCAGGAGACAGATACAACCGAGTAGAAAGAATGAACAAACTAATATACACAAAACAAAAAAATTCACAAGATATGGGAGTAGCCAGAAAATGTCCATCATGTGGAGCAAACATAGATGTAAACAAAAATGGACAATGTGAATACTGCGGAGCAATATTCAACCTACAAAACTACGACTGGGTAATAACATATATGGACATTTAACAAAAAGTAAAAAAAGAAACGGTTTTATTTTTTAGCAAAAAAATCGCACCAACAGAAAGGAGTACAAAACCATAAATGAGAATAGAAAAAATATACTTTAACACAGAGGACAACACAGAGCTTTTCGGCTTACTACACACAAGCGAAAACCAAACAGACAAAGAAGTTGTAATAGCAATTCACGGAATGGGAAGTAATTGCTTTAAGCAAAGAGACGACATAATAGCACAAAAACTAACATCAAACAATATTTCATATTTCAGCTTTAACAACAGAGGTTTCGGCCTAGTAAATAAAATAATAAAAAATGGAAGCGGAATACTACAAGGAACAGCATTTGAAGATGTAAAAGACTCATATTACGACATAGTATCAGCAATAAAACTAATGGCATCAAAAGGCTACGAAAAAATCCATCTACAAGGACACAGCCTAGGTTCAACAAAAAGCGTATATGTATACAATAAATTATTACAAAACAACGAAACAAAAATATTAAACAAAATAAGCTCAGTAATATTATTATCACTAGTCGACCTAACAAGCGTAATGCAATTTTTAGTAAAAAACTCAGATGAAGATGTAATAAAAATTGCAAAAGAAAAAGAAGCAGAAAAACAATTAAATTACATAATAGACTGCAAAGCATCATTTTTGCCACTAGTAAGTGTACAAACTTTTTTAACATACTATAGAGATAATAAAGAAATTGATTTTGCAAAATACCAAGAAAAAAACTACAAATTTGAAAAACTAAACAACATAAAAGTGCCATTATTTATGAGATGGGGAAATGTAAATGAAATAATAAATTTACCAGCAAATGAGCTAGTAAATTTAATGAATGAAAAAATATTAAATAATAAAAAAGATATTAACTTTATAGATGGTGCAACACACAATTACAGAGGAAAAGAAGAAATTCTTGCAGAGGAAATTCTAAAATTTATACAAAGTATATAGATTAATATATAAAAAGAAATAAGAAGTATAGTAGATGTATAAAGCACCTAAAATACTTCTTATTTGAATTGCCTAAATGGCATCCTTAATTATTGAAAAATTATAATTAGGAAATGCTGTTTTTAGTTGGCAAATGGCTGTTTTTTGTTGAGCTGTCAGTTCGCAAATATGCGATATCATAAGTTCATTATGGAAAGGTACAATTATTGCGAATCCATTTTGAACAACATCAATAATTGATGCTTCCGGATTATTACCGAGTTTTTTCTCAGCAATTACTTCCGAATGAAAGTGTTGCTCCGGACTGGATATTATAACACCAGATGGTGATATAAACCGCAGCTCATCAGCATTGATCTGCATTGGATTATTCCTCCTTCTTAAAATGTATAATATATTATATTACAAAATAAATAAAAAGTAAACTAAAATCGTAAACAAAAAAACGACAAAATATTTAAACAAAAATATCACATACCTATTGAAAAAAATAAAAAATGGTGCTATCATAGTACCATATTCAAAAACGAAATAAAGGACAACACATTCAAACTAAAACTAACAGAGAGCTGAAAAAATAAGCTGAAATTTCAGTAAGATAATAATTTGTATGTTATCACCTTTATGTTGCTTAATTGAACCAAAGTAAATTAAGCCGTAATCTTGCGTTAAAAGAAAATTAAGAGAGCTAGTAATTTAATATTTAGCTAATATAGGTGGTACCGCGGATTTTAAGTCATTCGTCCTAATAAAAGTAGGACAAATGGCTTTTTTTGATGTCTAAAATATAAAATTTAAATAAAATATAAAAATTACATATTCAGAAAGAATTTGTTCTATAAAAATTTATAATAAAGGAGAGATTAAATATGTGTGAGGAAAAAAAAGATTATGGTAAAACATTAAACTTACCAAAAACAGATTTCCCTATGAGAGGAAATTTACCAGAAAACGAACCAAAAATATTTGATGAAGTATTTGAAAATGATTTGTATGAAAAAATGTTAAAAAAGAATGAAGGAAAAACACCATTCGTATTACATGATGGGCCTCCATATGCAAATGGTGGACTTCACATCGGACATGCTTTAAATAAAATTTTAAAAGATACAATAGTAAGATACAAAAATTTAAAAGGATTTGATACTCCATTTATACCTGGATTCGATACACATGGTATGCCAACTGAAAAAAAAGCTATTGAAAAATTAGGATTAAATAGAGATGAAGTTCCAATTTCTGAATTCAGAGATGCATGTAAAGGATTTAATAAAGAATATATAAAATTACAAACTGATGGATTTAAAAGATTAGGTGTTTTAGCAGATTGGAAACATCCATATATAACATATCAACCAGAAATGGAAGCTGAGCAATTAAAAGTTTTTGGTACTATGTATAAAAAAGGCTATATATACAAAGGTTTAAAACCAGTTTATTGGTGTACTGATTGTGAAACAGCATTGGCTGAAGCTGAAATCGAATATAAAGATGTTGATTCAGAAACAGTATATGTAAAATTCCCAGTAATAGAAGGAAATGGATTATTTGATGAAAGAGATACATATTTTGTTATTTGGACAACAACACCATGGACATTACCTGGAAACACAGGTATAACAGTAAACCCAGACTTTAAATATAGCTTAATTGATGTTAATGGAGAAAAATTAGTTATTGCAACAGAAAGAATTGAGCCAGTTTTAAAAGATGCTGGAGTAGAAGAATATACAGTTATAAAAGAATTTGAAGGTAAAGAATTTGATGGAGTTAAATGTAAACATCCTTTCTTAAATAGAGAATCTAAAGTTGTTATGGGTAGTCCAGATACAGTAGATGTTGATTTAGAAGCTGGTACTGGTGAAGTTCATACAGCTCCTGGATATGGTAAAGAAGATTATTTATGTGGATTAAAAAATGGACTTGAAATGATTGTTTGTGTTGATGATAATGGTCATCAAACAAAAGAAGCTGGACCATTTGCAGGTATGTTTTATGCAAAATCTAATAAAGAAATTGTAAAATGGTTAGATGAAAATGATTTACTATTTGCTAAAAAGAAAATAAATCACTCATATCCACATTGTTGGAGATGTAAAAAGCCAATAATATTCAGAGCTACAAAGCAATGGTTTGCTTCAATAGATAAATTTAGAGCGGATTCATTAAAAGCTATAAAAAATGTTAAATGGGTTCCAGCATGGGGTGAAGACCGTATTTCTAAAATGATAGAAGAGCGTAATGACTGGTGTATATCTCGTCAAAGAACTTGGGGAGTTCCACTACCAATATTCTATTGTAAAAATTGTGAGAAGGAATATGTTACAGATAGCTCTATGGAAAAAGTAATAAATCTTGTTAAAGAGCATGGAACTAATTGTTGGTTTGACATGGATGTGAAAGATTTATTACCAGCAGATGCAAAATGTCCAGAATGTGGATGTACAGAATTTACAAAAGAATCAGACATAATGGATGTATGGTTTGATTCTGGTTCAACACATCAAAGTTGTCTTGCTCAAAGAGGATTACCAAAAGCAGATTTATACTTAGAAGGTGCTGACCAATACAGAGGATGGTTCCAATCATCATTATTAACATCAATAGCAGTAACTGGAGATGCTCCATACAAAGAAGTTTTAACACATGGATGGACTGTTGATGCACAAGGAAGACAAATGCATAAATCATTAGGAAATGGTATTGATCCACAAGAAGTAATAGACCAATATGGTGCAGATATACTAAGACTTTGGGCACTATCTTCAGATTATCAATCAGATGTAAGATTATCTAAGGAAATATTAAAACAAGTTTCAGAAGTATACAGAAAAATACGTAACACTGCAAGATACATATTAGGAAACATCCACGACTTTGATGTAAACAAACCAGTAGCATATGAAGATTTACAAGAAATTGACAAATGGGCTCTAACAAGACTAAATAATTTAATAAGCGAATGTACAAAATCATATGATGCATATGACTTCAACAAAGCATATCAAGCAATAAATACATTCTGTGTATTAGACATGAGTAATTTCTATTTAGACATAATAAAAGACAGACTATACACAGCAAAACCAGAATCAACAGAAAGAAGAGCTGCTCAAACAACAATGTACGAAATACTACAAGCACTTGTAAAAATTATAGCTCCAATGGCAAGCTTCACAGCAGAAGAAATATGGAAATATATGCCTCATAAAGATGGCGAAAACACAGAAAGTGTAATGCTTTCATATTACCCAGAAGTAAATGAAAAATATGAAGACAAAGAGCTAGAAGCAAAATGGGATAAAATACTAAAAATAAAAGAAGCGGTAGCAAAAAAATTAGAAGAAGCAAGATCAGAAAAAGTAATAGGACATTCACTAAACGCAAAAGTAATAATATCAGCAGAAGGAGAAGAATACAAATTCTTAAATGACAACAAAGACTTACTAAAAGATGTATTCATAGTATCAGGATTAGATTTAGTAGAAGGTACATCAGACATAAAAGTACAAGTAGCCGAAGGTGAAAAATGCGAAAGATGTTGGAAATACGATATAACAGTAGGACAAGACAAAGAAAATCCAACAATATGCCACAGATGTAGTGAAGCTTTAAAATAAACGAAAAGAAAAAGGAAACAATCATGCTTTCTTATAAAATTGTCGAATTTTGTTGACAAATAACTTTTCTTATTTTATATTTAAACTATCAATTTTTTAGGAGGTTGTCATGAAAGATTTTGACCCATCAAAAATGGAATCATTTGACACAATTTTTAGAAACGGAATTGAAGTGACACGGCTCTTTGACAAAAATGGAGAACTTTTAGGTGAAGTTATAATTGACCCCAAGGAGCAGGGCGAAATACGTGATGAAATTGACTAAACATGACTAAGACAGAAAAAGAGATTACAAATATAATAATTTATATTGTAATCTCTTTTTATATATAAATTAATATGGAAAATCTAGCAATAAATAATATAACAATGTAAAATTAAACTTTTAAACTGCTTTCTAATGCTAGCACAATCATATCATTCAAGGATTTTTCTCTTTCTTCTGAAGAAATTTCTTGCTTTTTATAATGTGAATCAACAACAGTTAATAAACAAGAAGCTTTTTTGTTTAAATATTTTGCAGTGTAGAATAAAGCAAAAGATTCCATTTCTGCTGCTGTAATATTAAATTCTGCAGGTAATCTATTTAATAATATATTTATATCTTCTATATAATAATCAAAACATTCACTGCATAAAACATTACCTTCAACAATTTTTATATTATTTTCATTAGCAGTTTCTTTTATAATAGAATTAATATCTTCGCTTGCTTTTATTATGTGACAATCTTTATTGTTTAAAGCTTTAGCAAAGTTTCCTTCGGTGTAAGATTCATCAACTAATATAGTATCAAAAATGTTTAAATCTGCAGAATAAGCTCCACAAGAGCCAATTCTTATAATAGTTTCAACATTATAAAACTTATACAATTCATAGCAATATATTCCCATACTAGGCATACCCATACCTGTTGAAAATACAGTAATTTCTTTTCCTTTATATGTTCCAGTATATGCCAAAATATTTCTAACAGTATTAACCAATCTGTAATTTTCTAAAAAATTTTCAGCAATATATTTAGCTCTAAGTGGATCTCCAGGAGCTAAAACAATTTTAGCGATGTCTTCTTCTTTCGCATTAATATGTGGTGTCATAATAAAATCCTCCTTTGTTTAAATTTGACTGCATTTTATCACATAAAAATTATGTAGTAAAGTGTGACTATATTACTATGTGAAAAACTTCAAAATTTATAACAAATAAACCTAAATTTTATCACAAACAATAGAGCATATCAATAAAAAAATACGAAAAAATAAAAAAAGTATATTTTTTGAAAAATGGCGTAATATATACTTGAAAACTACCTTTTTTTGGTATACAATGGGAAAGGTTTAAGAAAAAACTTAAGCATTTTAAAGATGTTAAAATACATCGGATTGGAGGAAATTTTTTATGTCAGTAAAAGTAGCTATTAATGGATTTGGACGTATAGGACGTCTTGCATTTAGACAAATGTTTGGAGCAGAGGGGTATGAAATCGTTGCTATAAACGATTTAACAAGTCCTAAAATGTTAGCTCATTTATTAAAATATGATTCAGCACAAGGTAGATATGAAAAAGCTGATACAGTTGTAGCAGGAGAAGATTCTATAACTGTAGACGGAAAAGAAATAAAAATATATGCAAAACCAAATGCAGCAGAACTTCCATGGGGAGAAATTGGTGTAGATGTAGTATTAGAATGTACAGGATTCTATACATCTAAAGAAAAAGCACAAGCTCATATTGATGCAGGAGCTAAAAAAGTTGTTATTTCTGCACCAGCAGGAAAAGATTTACCAACAGTAGTATTTGGTGTAAACGAAAATGTATTAACACCAGATGATAAAATAATTTCAGCAGCATCTTGCACAACAAACTGCTTAGCACCAATGGCAAATGCATTAAATAAATATGCACCAATTCAATCAGGTATAATGTCAACAATACATGCATACACTGGTGACCAAATGGTTCTTGATGGACCACACAGAAAAGGTGATTTAAGAAGAGCTCGTGCAGCAGCTGTAAATATAGTTCCTAACTCAACAGGAGCAGCTAAAGCTATAGGATTAGTTATTCCAGAATTAAATGGAAAATTAATTGGTTCAGCTCAAAGAGTTCCAGTTCCAACAGGATCTACAACAATATTAACGGCAGTTGTTAAAGGAAAAGATATAACTGTAGAAGGAATAAATGCTGCAATGAAATCAGCATCAAACCAATCTTTCGGTTATACAGAAGAATTATTAGTATCTTCAGATATAGTAGGAATTAGATATGGTTCATTATTTGATGCAACACAAACAATGGTTGCACAAATAGCAGAAGATTTATATCAAGTTCAAGTTGTATCATGGTATGATAACGAAAATTCATATACAAGCCAAATGGTAAGAACAATAAAATATTTTGCTGAATTAGGATAATATTAAAATGTAGTAATAAGACAAAGCCGTTTTCAGCTTTGTCTTATTGATGCTAAAGAAGGAGGATAAACATGAGTAAAAAAACAGTTAGAGATATTGACTTAAAAGATAAAAAGGTATTTGTAAGATGTGACTTTAATGTTCCATTAGATGACGATGGAAACATAACAGATAATAGAAGAATTGTAGGGGCATTACCAACAATTAAATATTTATTAGAAAATAATTGCAAAATTATTTTATGCTCTCATCTTGGAAGACCAAAGGGAGAAGTTAAACCAGAATTTTCATTAGCACCTGTTGCAAAAGAGCTATCTAAATTATTAGGTAAAGAAGTTAAACTTGCAAAAGATGTTGTTGGTGAAAGTGCAAAAGAGTTAACTTCAAACATGAAAAATGGAGATATCGTATTATTAGAAAATGTTAGATTTGATCCAAGAGAAGAAAAAAATGATCCAGAATTTTCAAAAGAACTAGCATCAATGGCAGAAATATTTGTAAATGACGCATTTGGAACAGCACATAGAGCACATAGTTCAACAGCAGGAATTGCTGAATATTTACCAGCTGTATCAGGATTTTTAATTGAAAAAGAGCTTAAATTTTTAGGTTCAGCATTAGAAAATCCAGAAAGACCATTTGTAGCAATATTAGGAGGTAAAAAGGTTTCTGACAAAATAGGTGTTATAAATAGTTTATTAGAAAAAGTTGATACTTTAATAATTGGTGGAGCAATGGCATACACATTCTTTAAAGCACAAGGATATGGCGTTGGAGATTCAATATGTGAATTAGATAAACTAGATTTAGCAAATGAATTAATGGAAAAAGCAAAACAAAAAGGTGTTAAATTAATGTTACCAACTGATACAAAAGTAGGAAAAGAATTTGCTCCTGATACAGAAAGTAAAATAGTTTCTTGCAAAGAAATGCCAGATGGTTGGCAAGGATTTGATATAGGAACAGATACAATTAAAGAATATGTAGAAGAAGTTAAAAAGGCTAAAACTGTAATATGGAATGGACCTCTTGGTTTATCTGAGTTTAAACAATTTGCAGCTGGAACAGATACAATGGCAGAAACTTTAGCAAATTTAACAGACTGCACAACAATAATAGGTGGAGGAGATTCTGCAGCTGCAGTTGAAAGAGCTGGATTATCCGATAAATTTACGCATATATCAACAGGTGGAGGAGCTTCACTTGAGTTCTTAGAAGGAAAAAAATTACCAGGAATAGAATGTTTACAAGATAAATAGGAGGTTATAAATATGAGAAGAAAAGTAATTGCTGGAAATTGGAAAATGAATATGCTTCCAAATGAAGCAATAAGTATGATTACAGAGCTAGAGCCTCTTGTAAAAGATACAAAAAATGAGGTTATATTATGTGTACCATATACAGACTTATTTTATGCATTATTAACAGCACAAAATACAAATATAAAAATAGGTGCACAAAATATGCATTGGGAAGAAAAAGGGGCATATACTGGAGAAGTTTCTGGTCAAATGCTAAAATCTATTGGTGTTGAATATGTTATAATTGGTCATTCAGAAAGAAGACAATATTTTGCAGAAACAGATGAAACTGTTAATAAAAAAATAAAATCGGCTTTTGCAAATGGATTAAAACCAATTGTATGTGTTGGTGAAACTTTAGAGCAAAGAGAAGCTGGAAAAACAGAAGAAATAATTACAAATCAAACAAAACTTGCTTTAGAGGGATTGACAAATGATCAAGTTCAAAATACAATAGTAGCATATGAGCCAATTTGGGCTATAGGAACAGGAAAAACTGCAACATCAGAAGATGCCAATAATAGTATAAAAGCAATTAGAAATAAAATTGCTGAAATTTATGGTAGTGATGTAGCAGACCAAGTAATAATTCAATATGGAGGAAGTGTTAAATCTTCAAATGCTAAAGAATTATTTAGCACATCAGATATTGATGGAGGCCTAGTTGGAGGAGCAAGTTTAAAAGCAGAAGAATTCAGCAAAATTGTTAATTACGATAAATAATCTTGCTAAAATTTATGAATGTGTATAAAAGGATGGTATAAAAAATGGAGAAAAAAACAACAATGCTAATGATATTAGATGGATTTGGTATTAATGAAAACGAAAACGGAAATGCAGTAAAATTAGCAAATACACCTAATATAGATAAACTAATGAAAACATGTCCAACTACAGAAATATATACTAGTGGACTAAAAGTAGGTTTACCTGAAGGACAAATGGGAAATTCAGAAGTAGGACATACAAATATTGGAGCTGGAAGAATTGTTTATCAAGAGCTAACAAGAATAACAAAATCAATAGAAGATGGAGATTTTTTCAGTATTCCAGAGTTTATTGAGGCAATAGAAAACTGTAAGAAAAATAATTCAAAATTACACATAATGGGATTATTATCAGATGGTGGAGTACACAGCCATATGCGTCATCTTTTTGGATTATTAGAGCTAGCAAAAAGAAAAGACTTTGAAGAAGTGTATGTTCATTGTTTCTTAGATGGAAGAGATACACCACCTGCATCAGCAGAAGGTTATATAATGAAATTACAAGAAAAAATGAAAGAAAAAGGTGTTGGTAAAATAGCTTCAATTTCAGGAAGATTTTATAGCATGGATAGAGATAAAAGATGGAATAGAATCCAAAAAACATATGATGCTATGGTAAATGGAATTGGTGAAAAATCAGCATCTCCTATTACTGCAATTGAAAGTTCATATCAAAAAGAAATTTTTGATGAATTTGTTGAACCAACGGTAATATGCAATGGTGACAAACCAGTAGCAACAATTTCAAAGAATGACTCTGTAATATTCTTTAACTTTAGACCAGATAGAGCTAGAGAAATAACAAGAACTTTAGTTGATACAAATTTTGAAGATTTTGAAACTAAAAAAGATTTAAATTTATTCTTTGTTTGTATGACACAATATGATGAAACAATGCCAAATGTTAAAGTTGCATTTAAACCAACAACACTAGTTAATACATTTGGAGAATATATAAGTGATAAAGGAATGACTCAATTACGTATTGCAGAAACAGAAAAATATGCACATGTTACATTTTTCTTTAACGGAGGAAATGAAAAACAATATAAAGGTGAAGATAGAATATTAGTTCCATCACCAAAAGTTGAAACATATGATATGCAACCAGAAATGAGTGCACCAGAGGTTACTGAAAAAGTATTAGATGCAATAAATTCAAGAAAATATGATGTAATAATATTAAATTATGCTAACCCAGATATGGTAGGTCATACAGGTAACCTAGATGCTGCAATAAAAGCAATTGAGGAAATTGATAAAGATGTAGGTAAAGTTGTAGAAGCAATAAGAGCAAATGAAGGTGTTCTTTTAATAACAGCAGACCATGGTAATTCAGAGCAAATGGTTGATTATACAACAGGAGAACCACAAACATCACATACAACAAATCCTGTACCATTAATACTTGTTGGAATGGAAACAGCAAAATTAAAATCAGGAAAATTAGCTGATTTAGCACCAACAATGTTAGACATAATGGGTCTTGAAAAACCAGCTGAAATGACAGGTGAAAGTATTATAATAAAATAATAAAAATATATAGTATAATTAAAAAACTGAAAGGAGCAAAATAAAATGATTTATACAAACGAATTAGAAAATATGTGCCCAGTGGCAAAAGGAGTAGACCATGGTCCAGCTCCAATTCCAGAAGAAGGAAAATGGATAAAAGCAAAAGATATTAAAGATATATCAGGATTTACACATGGTATTGGATGGTGTGCACCTCAACAAGGAGCATGTAAATTAACATTAAATGTAAAAGAAGGTATAATTCAAGAAGCATTAGTAGAAACAGTAGGATGTTCAGGAATGACTCATTCAGCAGCTATGGCTGGTGAAATATTAGTTGGAAAAACAATATTAGAAGCATTAAACACTGACTTAGTATGTGATGCAATAAATACTGCTATGAGAGAATTATTCTTACAAATAGTATATGGTAGAACACAATCTGCATTCTCAGAAGGTGGTTTAGCTGTAGGTGCAGGACTAGAAGACTTAGGAAAAGGTCATGTAAGTCAAGTTGGAACAATTTATTCAAGTAAATTAAAAGGTCCAAGATACTTACAATTAACAGAAGGATATATAGTAGAATTAGGATTAGATAAAGATGACCAAATTATAGGATACAAATATGTTCATATGGGAAAAATGATGGACAATATTAAAGCTGGAATGGATCCTATGGCAGCAATTGAAAAAGCTTCTGGTACATATGGAAGATTTGATGAAGCTGTTAAGAAAATAGATCCACGTAAAGAATAAAATTTTAATTAGACATGTTTGTAAAATATATATAAAATAGGAGGAAATTTAAATGGCAGTAACATTTGAAAATTATGAAAGAAGAATAGATCAAATCAAACCAGTAATGGAAAAATATGGTATAAAAGATTTTGAAGATGCATTAAAAATTTGTACAGACAAAGGATTTAATCCATATGAAATAACAAAAGGAGTTCAAACAATTTGTTTTGAAAATGCAGCTTGGGCATATACTTTAGGTGCAGCTATAGCTGTAAAAAAAGGATGCACAAAAGCAGCAGATGCAGCAACAGCTATAGGAGAAGGTTTACAAGCTTTTTGTATTCCAGGTTCAGTTGCTGATGATAGAAAAGTTGGTTTAGGACATGGTAATTTAGCTTCAATGCTATTATCAGAAGATACAAAATGTTTTGCATTTTTAGCAGGACACGAATCATTTGCAGCAGCAGAAGGTGCTATAGGTATAGCAAAATCTGCTAATAAAGTTAGAAAAGAGCCTTTAAGAGTTATTTTAAATGGTTTAGGAAAAGATGCAGCACAAATAATCTCAAGAATTAACGGATTTACATATGTAAAAACAGACTTTGATTTCTTTACAGGAAAAGTAAATGTCGTAGAAGAAATACCATATTCTGATGGTGAAAGATCAAAAGTTAGATGCTATGGTGCTAATGACGTTAGAGAAGGTGTTGCTATAATGTGGATGGAAGATGTTGATGTTTCTATAACAGGAAATTCAACAAATCCAACAAGATTCCAACATCCAGTTGCTGGAACTTATAAGAAAGAAAGATTAGCAGCAGGAAAGAAATATTTTTCAGTTGCATCAGGTGGTGGAACAGGAAGAACATTACACCCAGATAATATGGCTGCAGGACCAGCTTCATATGGTATGACAGATACAATGGGAAGAATGCATTCAGATGCACAATTTGCAGGAAGTTCATCAGTACCAGCTCATGTTGAAATGATGGGATTAATTGGTATGGGAAATAATCCAATGGTTGGATGTACAGTTGCAATAGCTGTTGCTGTAGAAGAAGCAATGAAATAAATTATCTAAATAAAAAAGTGTAGAGGACGGAGTAAAAATTATAGTTTAAATTAATGTTTTGCTCTGTCCTTATCTTTTATAAAAATTAACTGTATATTAAAGTTAAAAATCACATTTTGAAAATTAAATAATAAGATTATTAATTTTAATATTTATAAAAGATATCGTTGTAACTTGTAACATATCTGTTTAAAATTCTATGAATTGTTAAAAATAAAAATAACAAGGAGGTTTAGTTATGAAAAGTTATTTAGAAATTGAAAGTGTAAAAGCATTAGAAGTATTAGATTCAAGAGGAAATCCAACAGTACAAGTTGAAGTTGTTACAATTGATGGATCAGAAGGTGTAGCAATGGTTCCATCAGGAGCTTCAACAGGAGCTTTTGAAGCTGTTGAATTACGTGATGGAGATAAATCAAGATACATGGGTAAAGGAGTTTTAAAAGCTGTTAACAATGTTAACGAAATAATAGCTCC
Organism: Clostridium sp. CAG:492; assembly: GCA_000434335.1. Classification (GTDB taxonomy): domain Bacteria; phylum Bacillota; class Clostridia; order TANB77; family CAG-508; genus CAG-492. The sequence continues at coordinate 72,159 of FR878324.1, read as the reverse complement.
TGAATTAATAGGAATGAATGTATATGATCAAGCTAAAATTGATAAAAAATTAATTGAAATTGATGGAACAGAAAATAAAGGAAAATTAGGTGCAAATGCAACATTAGGTGTATCTCTAGCTGTTGCAAAAGCAGCTGCTAATTCATTAGGATTAGAGCTATATAATTACATTGGTGGACCAAATGCTAAAACATTACCAGTTCCAATGATGAACATATTAAATGGTGGAAAACATGCTGATAACACAGTAAATACACAAGAATTTATGATTATGCCAGTTGGTGCAAAATCATTTACAGAATGTTTACGTATGTGTGCAGAAATTTACCATACATTAAAGAAAGTATTAAAAGAAAAGGGTTTAGCTTCAGGTGTTGGTGATGAAGGTGGATTTGCTCCAAACTTATCAAGTGATGAAGAAGCTTTAAAATTAATAGTTGAAGCAATTGAAAAAGCTGGATACAAACCAGGAGAAGAAGTTTGTTTAGCATTAGATGTTGCATCAACAGAAATGTATGATGAAGCTAAAAAAATAGGTAAAGAAGGAAACTATTATTTCTGGAAAACAAACGAATTAAAAACTCCAGATGAAATGATTGCATTCTTAGAAGAATTAGTTAATAAATATCCAATAATCTCAATTGAAGATGGTTTAGCAGAAGAAGATTGGGAGAACTGGTCAAAATTAACAGAAAAATTAGGAAACAGAATTCAATTGGTTGGTGATGACTTATTTGTAACAAATGTTAAAAGATTACAAAAAGGATTAGATAACAACATAGCAAATAGTATATTAATAAAATTAAATCAAATAGGAACATTAACAGAAACATTAGATGCAATCGAATTAGCTAAAAAGAACGGATACACAGCAGTTGTATCACACAGAAGTGGTGAAACAGAAGATACAACATTAGCAGATATTGCAGTTGCAACAAATGCAGGACAAATCAAAACAGGTGCACCATGCAGAACAGATAGGGTTGCAAAATACAACAGATTATTAAATATTGAAAATCAATTAGAAGATGTTGCTGTTTATTTAGGTAAAAAAGCAATTGTAAAATAGTTACGATTTAGTTGAAAAATTGATAATTTTTAATTGACAGAATGTATATAAGGAGTATATAATTAATATACTAATAAAGAATAGCTGTTCAATAATTCGAGTGTTTCGCAACTCATAAAAAATGGCGAGCAATATATTCGAGTGTTTCGCAACTCATAAAAAATGGCGAACAATATATTCGAGTGTTTCGCAACTCATAAAAATGCGAGATTTAATTAAGGGGGTTAAAATTTATTTTAGCTCTCTTTTTTTTACAAGGAGGTGAAAAAGTGAATTTAAAATTTTATGAGGCTGATGGCGAATATATTAAGTATTTAAGAGAAAATGGCGACGAAAAGATTCCAAAAATAGATTATGAAAAACATAAAAAATTTTTCTGTGGAATAGTACTTACAATTAACAATTTTAATTATTTTGCTCCAGTGTCATCATTTAACAGAAAAATTCATACGGGTTTCTTGATTATGGATAATGATAAAGAAACAAATGAATTAAAACCAATATCTTCTTTGCGATTTTCATTTATGTTTCCTTGTCCAATTGAATACTTGAATCAAAAGGATTTTTCAAAAGAAGATGAAAAATATAAGAATCTTTTAAGAAAAGAACTGCATTATTGCAATATAAATAGGGAAAAGATTAGGAAAATAGCAGAGGAAGTTTATCAATTAGGAATTAATGAAAGAACAAGAAAAAAATTTAATATATGTAATTTTAAGAAATTAGAGGAGCAATGCTTAAAGTATATGATGAATGCGAATGAATAATGAATTCTAAATAATTTTGAGTTATGTATAATCGAAAGTAGAAAAGAAATCTATTATATTAGACTTCCTTTCCTTGATATAAATCCTTCTCTTTTAAAATCCTATCAACACCATTAAGCACCAACTTTTTATGAGCATTCCATTCAGGTGCAATTAACAAATCCTTTGGGGCATCTCCACTTATTCTGTGAATAACGATATTTGGAGAAATATGTGTTAATATATATACAACACTATTCAAATAATCATCAAGCTTTAAAGGTGTATATTTTCCATCATAATACATTTGTGCTAATTTTGTATTTTGTATAACATATGTTGAATGAATTTTTAAACCTTGGATATTATGGTTATTTATGAATTTTATTGTATTGCACAAATCATCATTTGTTTCACCAGGTAGTCCTACCATTATATGTGTTACAACATCTATTTTGTATTTATTTAAAAGAGCAACTGCATCTGAAAATTGTTTACTACTATAACCTCTATTTATTAATACACCTGTTTGCTCATTGGCTGTTTGAAGTCCAAGTTCAACCCACACATAGTATTTTTCACTATAAGATTTTAATAATTTTACAACTTCTTCTGTTATACAATCTGGACGAGTAGCAACTGCCAAAGCTACAATTCTATCATCTATTAAAGCTGAGTCATACTTTAATTTTAAGTTGGCAATTGTGTCATATGTATTAGTAAAATTTTGAAAATATGCTATAAATTTATTAGCTCTTGTGCTTCTATAACTAGAAAAATAAGATTCAATTTGAGCTTGTATATTTTTAGATGAGTTTAAATGGTCTCCTGAACCGTGTTCACTGCAAAAAATACAACCTCCAATACCTGCAGTACCATCTCTATTAGGACAAGTGAATCCACCATCTATACAAATTTTTAAAGTACGCTCTCCAAATTTATTTTTTAAATATTCAGTTAAACGATTATATCTTTTTAAATTTTCCATAAAAATAAATATAACAAAAATTTGTAAAAAAAGCAACAAAAAAGAAAAATTAACATAATATATAATATAGTATTAATCAAAATACTATATAGGAGGTGACTTATATGGAACCACAAGAAACAATTTATTGTTATAATAAAGAAGAAAAATGTTGCTTTAAAAATAAATGTTTAGCAATAATTGCAACAATATTATTAACGGCGTTTGCAGTTGTAATAGGATTAATAATAGGAGCTTCTATTGTAGGAGCAATACTAGAAGCATTGTCAGCAGTAATAGTATTAGCGGTAGTTTTAGGACTATTATTAATATTAGATGTGATTTTAATTTTATGTAATAGAAAAAAGAAAGAAAGAAAATGTAAATGTTGTTGCTAAAGTAAACCACCAGCAATGGTGGTTTGCAATAAAAATATTGTATGGTTCTATAAAATGTGTAGATATAAAGTTTTATAATACATAAAATAAATATTTATACTATAGTCACTGGTGAATAAAAGTAGATAACTTTCAATGAGATTTAGAAACTAATGGTTTTTAAATTTAAATAATTGAAAGTTATCTTTTTTTGTTGTATTTTTAAATAATAATATATTCTATACTGCTCTGCAATAATAAAATAGAAATTTAATAAAAAGTACTAAAAAAATATTGAAATTATTATAATATTTATATATAGTTATACTATTAGAAAACAATTTTCTAAAATTAATTTGAGGTGATATAGTGGAAGAAAAAATAAGAGTTGAAATATGTCCAGAAAACCCAGCAATTAAAGTAGATGAGTCAAAATGTATAAAGTGTGGTAAATGTTTGGAGATATGTCGAAATGAAGTAACAGTGTCAAGAATGTATGATTTAGGTATTACAAAAAAGCCTATATGTATAAATTGTGGTCAATGTTCAATTTATTGTCCAACTGAGGCAATTAGTGAAAAAGAAGATTATGAAGAAATAAAGAAAATTTTGAAAAAAAATGATAAAGTAGTAACATTTAGTGTGGCTCCAGCTGTTAGAGTAGCATTAGGTGAAGAGTTTGGAATGAAAATTGGAACAAATATAGATAAGAAAATGGTTGGAGCTCTAAAGAAAATAGGTGCTAATTATGTATTTGATGTTACTTTTTCAGCTGATTTAACAATAATGGAAGAAGCAATGGAGCTTGTAAATAGAATTAAACAGAATAAAAATTTACCATTGTTTACTTCATGTTGTCCTGCATGGGTAAAATATGCGGAGTTATTTTATCCAGAATTATTATCTAATATATCAACTTGTAAAAGTCCAATTTCAATGCAAGGGACAATAATAAAAACATATTTTGCAAAAAAAGTTAATATTGATCCTAATAATATTGTTAATGTTGTTGTTGCACCATGTACAGCAAAAAAGGCTGAAATTAAAAGAAAAGAGCTAAGTATAACTAATCAAGATAATGATTATGTAATAACAACAAGAGAGCTTGCAAAACTTCTTAAAGAGCATAATATAAATTTAGAAGAATGCAAAGAAGAAGAATTTGATTCTCCACTAGGAGATGGCTCTGGAGCAGGTGTAATATTTGGAAACACAGGTGGAGTAACTGAAGCTGCTTTTAGAACAGCATATTATTACATAACCGGAAAAGATTTGAAAAATGATGAGCTTGTATTTTCTGAGGTACGTGGAATGAATGGAATAAAAAATATAGAGGTTAATATAAATGGAATAAATATTAAAGGTGCTGTTGTAAATGGTATGAAAAACTTAAAAAAAGTTTTAGACATAATAAAAGAAGATTCATCAAGTTATCAATTTATAGAAGTAATGAATTGTAATGGGGGATGTATTGCAGGTGGAGGTCAACCTAAAACAACACTTTTAAATATGCTAAAAACAAAAGAGGCAAGAATTGGAGGTTTATATTCTACAGATGAAAAGATGGTAAAAAGAGTAAGTTATAAAAATCCAGAAATTAAAAAGATATATGAAGAATTTTTTAAAGAGCCAAATAGCAATATTGCTCATAAATATTTACATACAACATATACAGATAAATCTGAAATCTTAAAAGGAGGTGCATGTGGTGAATAAAGAAGATATATTAAAAAAGGCAAGTAAGTGTTCAACATGCATTACAAAACCTTGTCAAGTTGGATGTCCATTAAATAATGATACTACTGAATTTATAAGGTTAGCGAAATTAGAAGAATTTGAAAAAGCATATGAAGTTTTATCAAAAACAACTGTATTGTCATCTGTATGTGGAAGAATTTGTCCACATGAAAAACAATGTCAGGGATCTTGTGCAATGAAAAATTATTATGGTGCTGTTGAAATTGGAAATATAGAATATTTTATAGGTGATGAAGCTATAAAAAATGGATGGAAATTACCACAATCTAAGGAAAAACGAAAAGAAAAAATCGCTGTGGTAGGAGCTGGACCATCTGGTTTAACTTGTGCAGCTTTTTTATGTGAAAATGGATATAATGTTACAGTATATGAAAAATATGAGCATCTAGGAGGTCTATTATATCACGGAATTCCTGAGTTTAGGCTTGATAAAAAAACATTAAGTAAAACAATTGAAAAGATTATAAATCTTGGAGTAGAAATAAAAACTAATTGTGAATTAGGTGTAAATATACAATTGCCAGATTTAGAAAAAGAATATGATGCTATATTTTTGGGATTTGGAGCTAATATTTCCAGAAAGATGAATATAGATGGTGAAACTTTAAATGGTGTTTATGGTGGAAATGAATTACTAGAAAAAAATTTGCATCCTGATTATAAAAATAAAAAAGTTGCTGTAATTGGCGGTGGTAATGTTGCAATGGATACGGCTAGAACAATAAAAAAATTAGGAGCAAACGAAGTAACTGTAATATATAGAAGAAGTGAAAAAGAAATGCCAGCAGAGGTTCATGAAATAGAAGAAGCTAAAAATGAAAAAATTGAATTTTTATTTCAAACAAATCCAGTTAAAATAATTGGAGAAAATAAAGTTGAAAAAATAGAATGTGTTAAAATGGAATTAAAACAAAAGGAAAATGAAACAAGATTAAGTCCAGTAGAAATTCCAAATAGTAATTTTACAATAGATTTAGATTATGTTGTAATGGCAGTTGGATCTAAACCAGAAAGTAATATATTGGAAAAACTAAATTTAGAGCTAACAGATAGAGGTCATATAAAAATTGATAAAAATAATCAAACATCAAATCCAAAAATTTTTGCAGGAGGAGATTTAGCTGGAGCAAAAGGAACCGTAGCTTGGGCTAGTAGAAGCGGTAGAAATGCAGCATATTCTATTATGAATTTTTTACAAAAATAATTTAAGAAATTGATGTAATTTTTGGGAGGCAAAATATATGTTATTATATATAATTTTAATCATAGTAGGTTTTGCACTATTAATTGTAGGTGCAGATTTTTTAGTAGATGGAGCAAGTGGGATAGCTAAAAAGTTTCACATTCCAGAAATAATAATTGGATTAACAATAGTATCAATAGGAACATCAATGCCAGAGCTTTTTGTAAGTATAACATCAGCTATAGATGGCTATTCTGATATGGCATTAGGAAATGTAATTGGAAGTAATTTGTGTAATTTATTACTTATTCTTGGATTGTCATCATTAATAAAACCTGTTGATTTTCAAGAGGAAACGAGAAAATATGAAATACCAATGTGCTTATTGTTTACAATAATATTAATGATTTTTTCAAATATATCAGGTGGAATATCAAGAATTGAAGCAGTTATATTACTAGTTTTATTTGGTCTTTTTATTGCGTATACAATATATATGGGAAAGAAAAAAAGCAAAGAAGATAGTAAAGTAGTTGAAGAAAAAAATAAAAATAAAACAATAAAAAACATTATATTAATAATATTAGGAATTGTAGGTTTGAAATTTGGAGGAGATTTCGTTGTAAATAATGCCGTAAATATTGCTCAAATGTTTAATATAAGTGAAAAAGTAATCAGTTTAACAATACTTGCAATAGGTACAAGCTTACCAGAGCTAGTAACAAGTGTAACAGCAGCAATTAAGGGAAATAGTGACATCGCAATTGGAAATATTATTGGATCTAATATATTTAATATATTATTAATCTTAGGAGTATCATCAGTCATAAAACCAATAACATTTAATTCAAGTTACAACATGGATTTAAGTATATTATGTATTTCAATGGTAATATTAGCACTATTCCCAATAATACCACCAAAAAACAAAATGAGCAGAGTAAATGGACTAATATATGTTTTGATGTATGGAGCATATATGACAATGTTATTTTTAGGATAAAGAAAAAGCCCAGGCGTTACATACGCCTGGGTTTAATAAAACAAATAAAACAGAAAGGAAGTGGTTAGCTTAATTAGTGTTCACACTTCTGATTAGCAACTGTGCAAGAAGTTTTGCACGCACTTTGGCAAGATGCTTGGCACTTGCCACAACCGCCAGTCTTGGCAGTTTTTTTCAGATTTCCTTCATTAATTGTCTTTATGTGTTTCATTTTTGTCCTCCTAAAAAGTTGGAAAAACGTTAAAATATGTACCCTTTGTACATATTGGCTGGGGTACTGTGATTCGAACACAGGAATGTCGGAGTCAGAGTCCGATGCCTTACCGCTTGGCGATACCCCAATATTTTTTATAACAGTAAAATAATATCACATAGAAAAATAAAAAGCAATTAAAATGAAAAAAATATTAATTTTTTTGGTATAATGAAAATATAAAAAAATTTCATAGAGGTGAAAAAATATGGCAAAGAAACATTATGCATATATGCTAAAATGTGCTGATAATACAATATATAGTGGATACGCAGTAAATCCATACAAAAGGTTACAAGTGCACAACAGCCGGAAAAGGTGCAAAATATACAAGAGCTCGTTTACCTGTAGAATTAGTATATTTTGAAGAATTTGGAACAAAAACGGAAGCTCTACATAGAGAAATAGAGCTGAAAAAATTAACAAGAGCACAAAAAATAGAATTAATAAAAAATGTATCATGTAAAAAATAACTAAAAAACGACATTTTTTTTATGCAAGACATTGATTTTTAAGAGAAAAGAATATATAATACTACTTATGTAAAAAAATTAATTAAGGAGATGTAAAATATGAGTTGTAAAACAAGTATCAAAAAAACAAAAATAATTTGTAGTATAGGACCAGCTAGTACTGACCCAGAAGTAATGAGCAAAATGGTAGAGGCTGGAATGAATGTTGCTCGTATAAACTTTTCACATGCTACAATGGAAGAAAGAGCAACAGGAGTTGCATCTGTACACATAGTAAGAGAAATGACAGGAAAAAATGTTGCTATATTATATGATACAAAAGGTCCAGAATTCAGAAGCGGAATGATGGAAAATGATGAAATAAAACTAGAAGAAGGAAAAACAATAAGAATAGTAAAAGAAACAGTTTTAGGAACATCAGAAAGATTCTCAGTTAACCATCCACAAGCAATTGACAACTTAGAAGTTGGTTCAATCGTTTTATTAGAAAATGGTTTAATGAAAATTGAAGTTATATCAGTAGAAGATGATGGTGTAACATGTAAGATAGTAAATGGTGGAGTTTTAGGAAACAAAAAGAGCTTAAATGCACCAGGTGTAAAATTAGATATTCCATTTATTAGTGATGTAGATAGAGAAGACATAATCTATGCTTGCCAACATGAAGGAGATTATATTGCATTATCTTTCGTATCATGCAAAGAAGATGTTTTAGCTGCAAGAGAAATATTAAAAGAATATCATAGAGAAGATATGAAAGTTATATCTAAAATTGAAAGTACAACAGGTGTTGAAAACTTAGATTCAATAATAGATGTTTCAGATGGTATAATGGTAGCTCGTGGTGATTTAGGTGTTGAAGTTCCAATGCAACAATTACCAAAATTCCAAAAATTAATGATTCAAAGATGTCGTGAAAAAGGTAAATTTGTTATAGTTGCAACAGAAATGTTAGAATCAATGAAAAAGAGCGCAAGACCAACAAGAGCTGAAGTATCAGATGTTGCTAATGCAGTATTAGACGGAACAGATGCTGTTATGTTATCAGGAGAAACAACAGTTGGTAAATATCCAGTAGAAGTTGTTACATACATGGCTCAAATTTGTAAAGATACTGAAGAATACTATGATTATGATTATGAATTTGATTCAGAAAGAGAAGTTAATATTACAGAAACAATAGCTAACAGTGTTGTAAATGCAGCAAGTGTATTAGGTATTGATTTAATAATTGCTTCAACAGTAAGTGGTGATACAGCAAGAAGAATAAGTAACTTAAAACCAAGATGCTTAGTATTAGCTGCAACAAATTCAGAAGCAGTTGCTCGTTCATTAGCATTAAACTATGCTGTATATCCAACAATAGTTCCATCTTCAGATAGTACTGACGAAGTTATTGCTATTGCTAAAGAAAAAGCAAAAGAAGTAATGGGAGTTAAAGAAGGAGATATAATCGCTATAACAGGTGGTTTCCCAAAGAACGGAGCAAAAACAACAAACTTATTAAAAATTGAACAATTATAATAAAAAATATAAGAAAGATTTGAGTTAAAACTAAACTCAAATCTTTTTTTGCTCAAATTATGAAATATAAAATAAGTATATTTTTTGTATACATATAAAAATATCACTGATACTATGGAAAAATGTACAAATTTTCACTAGACATTTTACATAATAAGTGTTATAATAGTTATTGAAATTTATTGTAAAGGAGTACATTTACATGGCAGAAGAGATGGGATATATAGAAAAATTAAATGAATTAGTAAACGATGGAAAAGCTGATGAAAGTATATTAAGTACTATTAATGATAACGAAATCAGTTATAAAAAAGCAAGTGAAAATCTTAAATTATTACTAAAAGAGATTGAAAAAATTGAAGAAAATCTTAATGAAAAGAGAATTGAAAGAAAACAAATTCCAATATACAAAATAAAAGAATATTCACAAGCAATAAAAGAAGTAAGATCTATAAAAAAGGAATATTCAAATAAATTAGAAGAAAAAACATATTTAGAAGAATTTTGTAAAGAAAAAGAAAAACAAAATAATGAAATAAAAGAAGAGATAGAAAATCAATATAAAATATATCAAGAAAATGAAATATATATTAAAGCTGTTGAAAAAATATCTCAAAAAAATATAGAGCTATCAACAGAATTCTATGCTGGATATGTAAATCATATGAATGAATATATGAATTTAAAATATAGTTTAAAAGATAATACAAAATTAATAGAGCCTAATGTAAATGATCTAACAACATTATTAAGTATTTTGCAAAAAAATGAAGATAAAAGCACAAAGAAAACAACAACAAGAAAAAAGACAACAAAAACTGAAAATAAAGAAGAATCAGCAGAAAAGAAAACTACTACAAGAAGAAAAAGCGCAAAGGCTGAAGAAAAAGAAGAGCCAGCAGAAAAGAAAACTACAACAAGAAAAAAAGCAACAAAAACTGAAAATAAAGAAGAGCCAGCAGAAAAAAAGACTAGCACAAGAAAAAAAGTAACAAAAGCTGAAGAAAAAGAAGAGCCAGCAAAAAAGAAAACAACAACAAGAAAAAAGACAACCAAAACTGAAAATAAAGAAGAATCAGCAGAAAAGAAAATTACAACAAGAAAAAAAGTAACAAAGGCTGAAGAAAAAGAAGAATCAGCAGAAAAGAAAACTACAACAAGAAAAAAAGCAACAAAAACTGAAAATAAAGAAGAGCCAGCAGAAAAAAAGACTAGCACAAGAAAAAAAGTAACAAAAGCTGAAGAAAAAGAAGAGCCAGCAAAAAAGAAAACAACAACAAGAAAAAAGACAACAAAAACTGAAAATAAAGAAGAGCCAGCAGAAAAAAAGACTAGCACAAGAAAAAAAGTAACAAAAGCTGAAGAAAAAGAAGAGCCAGCAAAAAAGAAAACAACAACAAGAAAAAAGACAACCAAAACTGAAAATAAAGAAGAAACTACAGATAATGAATCTACATCAAAAAAATAATAAAAAATAAATGGGATAAAAATCAGATAGTTTTAATCTGGTTTTTATCCTTAAATTATTTTATTGACAAATATCAATAGATATAATAATATAAGTGTCAAGATTAATAATGCTAGGAAAGGAGAGTATGATAAAAATAAGATCATACGAAGTTGAATATGGAAAAAAATATAGTTAAGCCAAAAACTTTACCTGGTTTTATGGAATTATTACCAGATGAACAAATTTTATTTAATGAAATGAAAGAAAAAATTCAAAAATCATACGAAAAGTTTGGTTTTTTACCACTAGATACTCCAATAATTGAATCAGCAGATGTACTTCTTGCAAAAGCTGGTGGTGAAACAGAAAAACAAATATATAAATTTAAAAAAGGAGAAAATGATTTAGCTCTAAGATTTGATTTAACAGTTCCATTAGCTAAATATGTAACTGAATATTATCAAAATTTAAGCTTTCCATTTAGAAGATATCAAATAGGAAAAGTATATAGAGGAGAAAAAGCTCAAAGAGGTAGATTTCGTGAATTTTATCAATGTGATATAGATATAATTGGAGACGGAGAATTAAGCATAATAAATGATGCTGAACTTCCAAGTGTTATATACAACACATTTAAAGATCTAGGATTTGATAAATTTACTATTTGTATAAATAATAGAAAATTATTAAACGGTTTATTTGAAAGTTGTAATTTAAAAGAAAAAAGCGCAGATATATTAAGAACAATAGATAAAATCGACAAAATAGGAAAAGAAAGCGTTATAAAAGAGCTAAAAGAATTAGAAATTGAAGAAGCTAAAATTAATTTAATTATGCAATTTATTTCAATAAATACAACAGTAGAACAAACAATAGTTGAATTAGAAAAATTAAATATACAAAGTGAAACATTTGCAGAAGGTTTGTCAGAGCTAAAAGAACTAGTAAAATATATTAAAATATTTGGTGTTCCAGAAACAAACTTTAAAATTGATTTAACAATAGCAAGAGGTTTAGATTATTACACAGGTACAGTATATGAAACATTCTTAGATGAATATAGATTTTTAGGTAGTGTTTGCTCTGGAGGTAGATATGATAATTTAGCTGAATATTATACAGAAAAAAAATTACCAGGAGTTGGAATTTCAATAGGATTATCACGTTTATTTTTCCAATTAACATATAATAATATAATAAAAGCAAATAAAAAATCAACTGCGAAAATATTAATAATATCAATGCTAGAAGATTTGTCAAAACCAGCTGAAATTGCAACAAGACTAAGAAATAACGGAATAAATACTCAAATTTATGTAGAAAAATCAAAAATAAAAAAGCAATTTAAATATGCAAATAATCTTGAAATACCATATGTTATAGTTTTAGGAGAAGATGAAATTAATAATGGAACAGTATCATTAAAAAATATGCAAACAGGAGAGCAAACTGAAATAAAAATAGATGAATTATGTGAAAATCCATCAAAATACTTAATTGATTAAAGGAGTATAAATTTAAATGAATAAAGTAATATTAAAAAGAATTATATTTACGATTTTAATAATAGTAAATTGTTTAGTAATATTCAAGTTTTCATCACAAAATGCAGATACTTCAAGTCAAACTAGTGGAGTAGTTGTCAATAAAATTGTAGATAAAATTTCTAATGCAAATAAAAATATAAATAAAGAAAAGCTAACAGACGATGTAACATTTGTAGTAAGAAAGTGCGCACATCTTTCAATATATACATTATTAGGAATATGGCTTATGAACTTAGCCAATACATTTAATTTATTATCAACAAGAAACAGAATAGTGTTTTGTATAATTTTTGGCATGATGTATGCAGCATCTGACGAATTACATCAAAAGTTTGTAGATGGAAGAAGTGCAGAAATTAGAGATGTATGTATAGATACATGTGGAGTTATACTAGGTATTTTATTAGTAATATTAGCAGGAAAAATAATAAAAAATATAAAAACAAAAAAGGCAGAAAAATTAGATACTAAATCTTAAATATAAATTAAGAGATAGATAAAATTTCTGTCTTTTAATATTAAAATAAACAAAAGACCAAAATGTCTTTTCAAGAAAGGATGATTTATATGAAAGCTTTAATAACAGGAGCTTCTTCTGGAATTGGAAGAGATATTGCAACAGAACTTGCCCAAAGGGGATATGATTTAATATTGGTTGCTCGAAATATTGAAAAGCTTAATCAAGTAAAAGAAAATATATTAAATAACTGCAATAATATTAATATAAAAATAATTCAAATGGATGTTAGTACTCCAGAAAATTGTAAAAATCTATATAATCAAGTAAATGATGATATAGATATATTAATAAACAATGCTGGATTTGGTATATTTGGAGATTTCACAAAAACAGATATAGATAAAGAAATTCAGCTAATAAATACAAATATTACTGCTGTTCATATTTTAACCAAATTATTTTTACAGGATATGGAAAAGAAAAATAAGGGACATATTTTAAATGTTGCATCAATTGCAGGATTTATGCCAGGACCATTAATGGCAACATATTATTCATCAAAAGCATATGTAGTAAGATTATCAGAAGCAATAAGAGAAGAGCTTAGAAGAAAAAATTCAAATGTAAAACTATCAATATTATGTCCAGGGCCAGTAAATACAAATTTTAATAATGTAGCAGATGTTAACTTTAAAGCAAAATCTTTATCAAGTGAATATGTTGCCCAATATGCTGTAAATGAAATGTTAAAAGGAAAATTTTATATAGTACCAGGAGCTCAAATAAAATGTTTGCGATTTATAGCAAAAATAGTTCCAAACAATATAATTGCAAAGTTTGCATACAAAGTTCAAGAGCGAAAACGTTAATAAAATTTTAAATGTTACGAATTAAGTAAAATAATTGCTTAAATTTGTAACATTTTTTTTTTTAAGGCCTGTGTCAAAAATTACATAATATACATACAATATAGTATTAAATGTAAATGATTAAGTTAATTTATACCTAAGAAAGGATGAGGTATTATGAATAATTTATTATTATTTTTTGCATTACCAGTAGCAACTATATTGTTAGCAATAGTTTTTCAAAAAATATTATGTTCTCCAATATTAGTAGCAATAACTTTTTTTGCAGCATATTTAATAGTAACATTTGCTGTATTTGATGAAACATTTTTAATATTTGCAATAGTATACACAATAATTGCTTACATAACTGCAGCAATAACAAAGTTTATTAGAAGGTTTATAAGATGTCAACGAAATAGCAATAACAATAATAATGGTGATGATGACAACGATGATGACGACGATAATGATGATACATCTTGTAACTGTGAAAATATATGTAATTGCTTAAGAGGAAGCAATAATAATGGAAGATATATGACAAGAGGGTACTGGAGATAAGACAAAATAAGTCATAAGTTGACAAATTATGTAAAATGAGGTAAAATAATATTTAGGAAATTTATATAGGAGATGATGTATATGAAAAATAAGAAAGTATACATCGGTATTTCAATAGTTACAGTTTTAGTAATTTGTATAGTAGCCAGTATTTTCTATATTAAAGCAAATAACAAGGATGTTAAATACGCTGATTTCTCAAAAGATATTTCAAATGAAGATACAAAAGAAGCTATGGAAATTTCAGAAGAAAAAGATGAAGCAAAAGAAATAACCGATGAAGTAAAAAGTGAAGAAGCAGAAAAAAGCGAAGAGCCTAAACAAGAAGAAAGCAAGATTGAGGAAAGTAAGAAAGTTGAAGAAAAGAAAGAAATAGTTGTAACAAATATGAATAAGACTTTATACGTAAAAGCAACCAGTTTAAATGTAAGATCTGGACCATCAACTTCTGATAGTAAAATAGGATCTTATAGAAATACGGCTGAAGTAAAAGTTACTGGAAAAGTAAAAAATTCAACTTGGTATAGAGTATTATATAATGGTAAAGTAGGATATGTTGATTCTACATATTTATCAGAAACAAAGCCAGTAGAGGAAGTTAAGACAGAATTATCTAATGAATCATCTGAAATAACTGGAACGGTTGTATCAAATTTAATAATAATAAATAGTAAAAATAATACATTAAGATATTACATAAATGGAAAACTAGAGCGTTCATATTCTTGTGCAACAGGAAAGAGCTCAAGTGCAACTCCAACTGGAAAATTTTCTGTATATAATAAAATTGTAAATAGACCATATTATAAAGAAAATATACCAGGAGGAGATCCAAGGAATCCATTAGGAAAAAGATGGATGGGATTAGATTGCTATGGAACACAAGGAACTACATATGGAATTCACGGCACAAATAATGAAAGTAGTATAGGAAAAAATGCATCACACGGATGTATAAGAATGCATAACAAAGATGTTGAATCTTTATATGAAATAGTACCAAAAGGAACAACAGTTATTATTCAAAACTCAAATAAATCAGATAAAGGTATAGCTGCTGATTATGGAATAGGAATAATGTAAAAAAAAATAGTTATATTGTAGAATATACAATATAACTATTTTTTGATTTTATATAATAATTAATATGTATTAAAATAAAAGTTAAGTAATATGAAAAAAGTTTCATATTATATTGACTTTATTTTTATGAATGAGTATAATATACAAGAAAAATATGAAATTAATTTCACATAAGGAGGATAATAGTGGAAAAAATAGTAGAATTAAAAAATGTAAGTAAAACTTACAAAACAGGAGAAAAAGAATTTAAAGCATTAGATTCAATTGATTTATCAATAAACAAAGGTGAATTAGTAGTAGTTTTAGGACCTTCAGGAGCAGGTAAATCTACATTATTAAATTTAATTGGAGGAATGGATATTCCAACAAAAGGTGATGTTATAATAGATGGAGAAGATATTTCTAATTATAACGAAGACCAATTAAGTACATACAGAGCTGAAAATATAGGTTTTATATTCCAATTTTATAATATATTACCAACATTAACAGTACTAGAAAATGTAGATATAGTAAAAGAAATAGTAAAAAATCCTATAGATAGCAAAGAAGCTATAAAAGATGTTGGATTAATAGAACATATAAATAAATTTCCAAATCAATTATCAGGTGGTGAACAACAAAGAGTTTCAATAGCAAGAGCTATTGCAAAAAATCCTAAATTATTATTATGTGATGAGCCAACAGGAGCATTAGATTCAAAAACAGGTGTAGAAGTTTTAAAATTATTAAAAAAACAATGTGATAGAAATAATGGTTCAAATACAGTAATAATTGTTACTCATAATGCGTTATTTGCAGATATTGCAGATACAGTAATTAGAGTAAAAAATGGTAAAATAGAAAGCGTAACACCAAATTCAAATCCTAAAAAGATTGATGAGGTGAAGTGGTAATGTTAAGAAAGAAAACTTTAAGAGATATAAAATATAACAAATCTCAATTTTTTACAATATTTTT
>FR878324.1:0-55826 GCA_000434335.1 Clostridium sp. CAG:492 | reverse complement strand
GTTCATGCGTATATGGATGGAATGCAAGTAAGTGCAGATAATTATTACGAAAAAAATAATCTTCAAGATTTATGGTTATCAGGTTTAAATTTTTCAAAAGATGATTTAAAACAAGTAAAAGAGCTTGATAATATTAAAGATGCAGAAAGAGCATTAACATTAACAACAACATTAGATAATTATGATGATATTACAATAGAAGCAAATTTTATTGAATCAAATAATATTTCAAAAATGTATGTTGTGGATGGAGAAGGATTTGATAAAGAAAAGTCTGGCCTTTGGTTTGATAGTTATTTAGCTAAAACATTAAATTTAAAAGTTGGAGATGAAATAACTCTTACATATCAAAAATATAAAATAAAAGAAAAAGTAGTAGGATTAATAAATACACCAGACCATGTATATGCAGTAAAAGATGAGTCTGAAATATTTCCAAATCATAAAGATTTTGGATATGTATATATGTCAATAAACGAATTTCCAAAAGATTATATATATGATAATTTAAAACAAAAAATGATGGAAACAAATCCAATGTTAGCTCAAAGTGGAGTTAATATAGATAACCAAATGATAGAAAATAGTATTCCAAATTTTAATATAGAAGATTATTATGTTTTCAATTCAATGATTGTAGATGTTGATAATACAGATAAATTAAGCGAAACAAAAGCTGATATTGAAAACAACATAAAGTCTGCAATTGCTGTAACAGACAGAGAGGCAAGTGCATCATATGTAACATATAATTCAGAAATTGAAGAAGGTCAAACATATTCTAGTGTATTTACAGTACTATTCTTATTTATAGCTGTATTATCAGTTGTAACAACTATGAATAGGTTTGTAAAAAAACAAAGAACACAAATAGGAACATTAAAAGCTTTAGGTTTTAAAAATAATAAAATTATTAGACATTATATTAGTTACGGATTTTATATAAGCATAGTAGCAAGTATAGTAGCCGTTGTGGTTGGGGATTTATCACTTGGAAAGTTTTTCTTAAATATGGAAGTTTCATATTTTGAAATGCCAGTATACCATACTGTAATTTTACCAATTGTATATATTTTAGCAATTGCAGTTATACTACTTATAACATTTGTAACATATTTATCATGTAGAAAAGTGCTAAAAGAACCTGCTAGTGAAGCTTTAAGATTAGAAATTCCAAAAGTTAAACAAACTAAATTCGATTTAACAACAAAAGGAATATTTAAAAAATCATCATTATCAACAAGATGGAATTTAAGAGATATTGCTAGAAATAAAGGTAGAACAATAATGGGAATTGTTGGTGTAATAGGATGTACAATGCTTATCGTTTGTGCATTTGGAATGCTAGATACAATGAATTCATATTTAGATTGGCAATTTGATGATCTTTATAAATTTAAATATAAACTTACACTTGAAGATGATTATACTAATGAACAATATGATAAAATAATTAATGAATATGGAAATCAAACAAGTCAAACTTTAGGAATTGAAATTAAAAAAAGTGATGAATCTAAAGAAGCTAATTCAATTACAATAAATGATGCAAAAGAAGTTTTAAAGACAACTGGACATAAAAAAGAAATAATTGAATTAAAAGATGGAGGAGTATATGTTACAGAAAAATTAGCCAATAAATTAAATTTAAATGTTGACGATGAAATAACATGGCATGTATTTGGTAATGACAAATGGTATACAACCAAAATTGTTGGATTAAACCGTGACCCACAAAGTCAATCTCTTACTATGACAAGAAAATATGCAGAAGAATTAGGTTTAACATATAAGGCTGATTCAGTATATACGAATTATGATTTAAGTAACACTACAGAAATTGAAGGTGTAAAAACAATTCAAGGTATTGAAACATTAAAACAAGGAATGCAAAGTATGTTACAAACAATGAAGATGATGATTGTTATATTAATACTTGTTTCAGCAATACTAGGTTTTGTTATTATATATAATTTAGGAATATTATCCTTTAGTGAAAAACAATATCAATTTGCAACATTAAAAGTATTAGGTTTTAAAGATAAACAAATAAAAAAGATATTTATAAAACAAAATATTTGGATTACAATTGTTGCAATAATACTAGGTTTACCACTAGGATTTATAATGACAGATTATATTTTCAAAGCAGCACTTGGAGATAATTATGACTTTAGTGCAAAAATAAATTTTGTGTCATATTTATATGCAATACTAGGAACATACATAGTATCATGGGTAGTAAACAAAGTGCTATCAAAAAAAGTAAAAAGTATAGACATGGTCACAAGCTTAAAAGCAAACGAATAACAACAAAAAAATAGGGACGGTTCTTGAAAAAATTGGGACGGTCCTCAAAAAAAAAGAAAGGGAAAAGGGCTCTTGAAAAGAATAGGTCAAGGACCGTCCCAGAAAATTGGAGGTATTTTATGATAAAATTAGTATTAGTTAGACACGGACAAAGTGAGTGGAATTTAGAAAATAGATTTACAGGATGGACAGATGTAGAATTATCACCAAAAGGAATTCAAGAAGCTAAAGAAGCAGGAATTGCATTAAAAAATAAAGGATATCATTTTGATTTGGCATATTCTTCAGTCTTAAAAAGAGCAGAAGATACATTGGATTTTATTCTTAAAGAGATGGGTGAAGAGAATATACCAATTAAAAGAAGTTGGAAATTAAATGAAAGACATTATGGTGCACTACAAGGTTTAAATAAAGATGAAACAAGAAAAAAATATGGTGATGAGCAAGTTTTACTTTGGAGAAGAAGTACAGATGTAAGACCACCTGAATTAGATGAAAATGACGAAAGATATCCTGGAAATGATCCAAAATACACAGATTTAACAAAAGATGAATTACCTAAAACAGAAAATTTAATTGACACAATAAAAAGAGTAACAGAATATTGGAAATCAGATATTGAGCCAGATATAAAAAATGGAAAAAATGTTATTATAGTTGCACATGGAAATAGTTTAAGAGGTTTGATGAAGTATTTAGATAACATAAGTGATGAAGATGTAATTAAATTAGAAATTCAAACTGGAAATCCTATTTGTTATGAATTAGATGATAATTTAAAACCTATAAGACATTATTATGTAAAAGAAAATAAATAGTTACAATTTAAGTTTTTAGTAGCAGTTCCTAAGATATTATATTATAAATATTGTGTTTTACATAATTTTATAATATAATATTCAAAAAATAAATAAGAGGAATATGTAATGATTAAAATAACAAATATTAAAATAAAAGCAGATTTATCTGATGACGAATTATTTGAAAAGATTTATAAAAAATATAAAATCAATAAAAACGATGTAACTGAAAGAAGAATAATAAAAAAATCAATTGATGCACGAAATAAAGCTGATATATTTTATAATTATTCGGTAGAGCTTGAATGTAAAAATGAAAATAAAATAAAAAATGTTCAAATTGTAAAAAAAGAAGAACCTTTTAAAATTATTGTAAATAGAAAATCTTCAAAAAGACCAGTTATAATTGGAGCTGGACCTGCAGGTCTATTTTCAGCATTAACATTAGCTCAAAATGGTATAAAACCAATAATAATTGAGCAAGGAAAAACTGTAGACGAACGAAAAAAAGATGTTGAAGAATTTCAAAAAACAGGAAAACTAAATACATTATCAAATGTTCAATTTGGAGAAGGAGGAGCAGGTACTTTTTCTGATGGTAAATTGACAAGCGGAATTCATAATCCTTTATGCAAAATTGTTTTAAAAGAGTTTTATAATTTTGGAGCACCAGAGCAAATCTTATATATAAATAAACCACATATAGGAACAGATAACTTAATAAATATCATACGAAATATGCGAAATGAAATAATAAAGCTAGGTGGAGAATTTTTATTTAATGAAAAAGTAACAGACTTTGAGTTTGAAAATTCAAAAGTAACAGCTGTTATATGTGGCAAAAGAATAGAAACAGATACGGTAATTTTAGCAATAGGACATAGTGCAAGATCGACATTTGAAAAATTATACGAAAAAGGCGTAAAAATGGAAAAGAAAAACTTTTCTATTGGAGTTAGAATAGAGCATAAACAAAGCATGATTAATAAATCACAATATGGAGAAATTACGAAATTAAAACTACCACCAGCAGAATATAAAATGGCATATCATGGAGAAAATCGTTCATGCTACACATTTTGTATGTGCCCAGGAGGAACAGTAATTGCATCATCAAGTGAACCGGAAACTATTGTAACAAACGGAATGAGCGTATATGCACGTAATGGTGAAAATGCTAATAGTGCAGTTCTAGTTAATGTAACACCAAATGATTTTAAAGGTGAATCACCACTAGAAGGAATGTACTTCCAAAAAGATTTGGAGCAAAAAGCATTTAAGTTAGGAGGAAGTAATTATAATGCACCAATACAAAGATTTGAAGACTTTGAAGACAACGTAAAATCTACACATATAGGTGAAATAAAACCAACATATAAGCCAGGAGTAACGCTTTCAAATTTAAATGAAATATTGCCAGACTTTATATCAAAAACTCTAATTGAAGGTATAAAATATTTCGATAAATCAATAAAAGGATTCGCACATCCAGATGCAATATTAACAGGAGTAGAAACAAGAAGCTCATCACCAGTACAAATAACAAGAAACGAAAATAAACAATCAAACATAAAAGGATTATATCCATGTGGAGAAGGAGCTGGATATGCAGGAGGAATAATGTCTGCTGCTGTTGATGGCATAAAATGCGCTATAGCAGTTCTAACTCAAGAATAAATTTTAAATAATAAAAAAGCATAATTGTCCATAAATCTCATACATAATAAAGAGGTGATTTATGTGGGCGAGTATGCTTTTTTAGTTTATATTGGATGTATAATATTAATCTTAATTATAGGAAAGCTCTTTTTATTTCCAATTAAAAAAATCTTTAAATTAGTAATAAATTCCATTATAGGAGGAATATTAATATATGTAATAAATATTATTGGAAGCGGATTTAATTTTCACATAGGACTTAACTGGTTGACGATATTATGTTCTGGATTTTTAGGAATTCCAGGAGTGATATTACTTATAATTTTAAAAATTTTTATGTAAAAACTTTAAATATTCCAAAATAAGGTATATAATTAAGACTGCAAAAATAATATGCAAGGAGGAATAAATATGAAAAAAGGAAAAGTTGTTTTAGTAGGAACTGGATTTGTAGGAATGAGTATGGCATATGCTATGCTAAACAGAGGAGGAGTAAACGAACTAATATTAATAGATATAGATAAAGACAAAACAATCGGAGAAGAAATGGATTTATCTCATGGATTACCATTTGCACCACAAAAAATGGTCATAAAAGCTGGAGATTATGATGAATGTAAAGATGCAGAAGTTGTTGTAATAACAGCAGGAATTGCACAAAAACCAGGTCAAACAAGATTAGAGCTTACAGAAACAAATACAAAAATTATGAAAAGTATAACAAAAAGCATTATGGCAAGTGGATTTAATGGCGTAATTGTTGTAGCAAGTAACCCTGTTGATATAATGACATATGTTGTAGCTAAAGTTTCAGGACTACCAAAGAACAAAGTAATTGGTTCAGGAACAGTATTAGATACAGCAAGATTACGTTATATAATGGCAGAATACTTAAATGTATCAAGCAAAAATATTCATGCATATGTAATGGGAGAGCATGGAGATTCATCATTTGTTCCATGGAATCATGCATATGTAGGATGCAAAAAAATATCTGATGTAATGAAAGATAATAATCACCCAATGGACGATTTAGAAAAAATTCACAAAGATGTTGTAAACGCAGCATATGAAATAATTAACAAAAAGAAAGCAACATACTATGGAATTGGTGTAGCATTAAGCAGATTAGTAAAAGCAATTTTAGAAGATGAACATGGAATATTAACTGTATCAGCATATTTAAAAGATGGAGAATACGGACAAGATGATATATACATTGGAGTTCCAGCAATTATTTGTTCAGATGGTATAAGAGAAGTTGTTAACTTAGATTTAACAGATGAAGAGCAAGCAAAACTTGATGAAAGTTGCAAAATTATAAAAGAAATGAGAGCAAATTCAATAGAGAAAATAATTAATGAATAAAAAAAATAATTTTAAATTTTATAATATCTCTCAAATATTGCTTTTTAATAGTAAATATTTTTATAACATAAATGTAGCATAAAAGTAATAAATTTTATTTGCTTTTATGCTACATTCTTGTTATAATATTGAAGTACGTAGTAAACCCAATCCATGAGAGGAGTAGCAATGGAAAGAATCCACATACAAGGAAAGTCTGCAATTGTAATAATTTGTGGACCGATTATCAGTGGGAAAACTTCTATAGCGCTTAAAATATTAAACAAGCGCAAAGGAAGATATATTTCCTACGAAAAATTAAAGGAAGCAATTCCAAGAAAAGCCACAAGGGAGGAGCAAATTCGAGCAGTCGAAACAATGTTTTTACGAACAATTGAAAACACCATTGAAAACCAAAAGTATGCGGTAATCGAAACACCGTTTATTGAGGATCGGGAATTATCCGAGTTAATTAACCACATTAGAACATATGGTTATAAGTCCAACATCACCTTAATTAAGGTAAACTTGCCAGAAGATATTCAAATTGATTATTGGCAAAGAAAACGAGGATACAAGCCAAGCAAAGAAGAACTTCTTAAAGAAAGGGAAATCTTTGAAAAGGGAATCCTTTCTCAAAACTACAGCAAAAGAGGAGTTAACGAATATGTTATTTCAAATCCAAATGCTGTAAAATACAAATTTGATTAGTCATCAGAAAAACGAGGAGGTTCCAAAAGCCCTATGCATTTTATGCGTAGGGCTTTTTCTGTAGAAAAATAAAAAAATTGAAAAATAAATCGTAATAACAAATTTTTTGATGGATGAAAATTATCATAATAACATAAGTAACTGAATATAATATTAGCAAATACATAAACAAGGAGGACAAGCCTATGAAAGCACAATATGAAAAGGAAAAAATAATAGAAGAAAAAACAGAGGCTGAAAAAGATAAAGAGCTAATGTTAACAATATTACAAACCAAAAAAAGCATCCAAGAAGCATCAATCAATTATGAATATGCTGACGGAAAATTAATAGATTATTTTGTATACACAGTAAAAGCAGAGCAAGCAAAATTAGACTATCTAATTGAAAAAGCAAAATCAAAAGGATTAACTCTAGAAATTACCGAAAATGCAAACTTAAAAAACGGATAAAAGTGGAGATGACTCTATCAAGGTGTCAAAAAGAACCGTCCCCATTGACAACCATTGACACAAATCATAAAAAAATTTTCAATCTACTATTGAAAGAAATCAAAATATATGATAATATAGTTAACATATTAAGCCAATTAAAAAGCAAAGTAGTACATAATAAAAATATTTTACAGAGAATTGAGCACAAGTTGAGAGCTCAAAAATAATCATGTACGAAATTTCACTTTTTAGGTTATATGCTGAAACAACAGTAGGCATATACGGTTGAACCGTTAAAACTATAACAAGGTATATAATAAAATTATATATAAATTTAGGTGGTACCACGAAACTATTCGTCCTATTAAGGATTGAATAGTTTTTTTGTGTCAAAAGGGGGTTGTCAATGGGGACGGTTCTTTTTGACAACACGGAAACATCAATAGTTGTCAAAAAGAACCGTCCCCATTGACAACCATTGACAACCCTGGTACCAAAAATAAAAAGGAGGAAAATTTTTATGAAAGATCAAATCGAACAAATTAAGCAGACAGCAATTGAAGAAATAAAAAAATCTTCAGATTTAAAAACACTAGGCGAAACTAAAGTAAAATTTTTAGGTAAGAAAGGTGAATTAACATCTGTATTAAGAGGTATGGGAGCTCTATCACCAGAAGAAAGACCAGTAATAGGAAGCTTAGTAAATGAAGTAAGAGACGAATTAGAAAAATTAATATCAGAAAAAGAATCAGAATTTAAACAAATAGAATTAAATAAAAAATTATCAGCAGAAACAATAGATATAACACTTCCAGGGAAAAAAGTAAAAAAAGGAAGCAAAAACCCAATGAATATAGTAATAGAAGAAATAGAAGATCTATTCGTATCAATGGGATATGATGTAATATCAGGACCAGAGCTAGAAACAGATGAATTCTGTTTTGCAAGACTAAACTTACCAGAAGGACATCCAGCAAGAGACATGCAAGACAGCTTTTATATAACAGACAACTACTTATTAAGAACACAAACATCAGCAGTACAAGCAAGAACAATGCTAGAATATGGTGGAAACAAACCAATAAGAATGATATGCACAGGAAAAACATACAGAAGAGAAGATGATGCAACACATTCACACCAATTCAACCAAGTAGAAGGACTAGTAATAGACAAAAAAGAAAACAATGTATCACTAGCAAATCTAAAAGGAACACTAGAAGTATTCATGAAAAAAATGTTAGGAGAAAAAACAGAGCTACGATTCAGACCAAGCTACTTCCCATTCACAGAGCCATCATACGAAGTAGATGTAACATGCTTCAAATGCGGAGGAAAAGGATGCCCACTATGCAAAAAAACAGGCTGGATAGAAGTACTAGGAGCAGGAATGGTACATCCAAATGTACTAAAAATGAACGGCTATAACCCAGACCAATACAGCGGATTCGCCTTCGGAACAGGAATAGACAGACTAGCAATGTTCAAATTCGGAATACCAGACATGAGACTACTATACTCAAACGACATAAAATTCTTAAACCAATTCGCAAGAAGATAATTTAAAAGGTTGTCAGTGGGGACGGTTCTTTTTGACAACCTTTGCGATAAAAATTAATAATAAGAT
Organism: Clostridium sp. CAG:492; assembly: GCA_000434335.1. GTDB lineage: Bacteria > Bacillota > Clostridia > TANB77 > CAG-508 > CAG-492. The sequence goes on along the minus strand of FR878324.1, from coordinate 46,938 downwards.
ATGAAGAGGGTTGTCAAAAAGAACCGTCCCCACTGACAACCTTTTAAGAAAGGAAGAAAAATTATGAAACTAAGTACAAACTTTGTAAAAGATTACATAGACATAAATGACATAGATTTAAAAAACATAGCAGAAGACATGACACGAGTAGGAAACGAATATGACTCAGCAGAAAAATTCCTAGGAGGAACAAACCTAATCATAGGCCAAGTACTAACATGCGAAAATCACCCAGATTCAGATCACCTACATATATGCACTGTAAACATAGGAACTGAAATACTAAACATAGTATGTGGAGCACCAAATGTAAGAGCAGGACTAAAAGTAATAGTAGCAAAAGTAGGAGCAGAGCTACCAGGAGATGTAACAATAAAAAGAGGTATGATTCGTGGCCAAGAATCTAACGGAATGATGTGTTCACTAGCAGAGCTAGGAATAGATGGAAAGTTCCTAACACAAGCAGACAAAGAAGGAATATGTGAACTAGGCGATGATGCAGTAGTTGGTGAAGACCCAGCCAAATATCTACAAATGGATGATGGAGTAATAGATTTTGAACTAACAGCAAACCGTGGAGACTTATTAAGCATATTAGGAATGGCATATGAATTAGGAGCAATATATGACAAAAAAGTAAAACCAGTAGATTTATCACATTCAGAATCAGGAGAAGACATAAACAATAATTTCAAAATCGATATAAAAACAGAAAACTGTAAATTATTCCTAGCAAAAAAAGCATTAAATGTAACAATAAAAGAAAGTCCAGCATTTATAAAAAATAGATTAATGGCTTGTGGAATAAGACCAATAAATAATGTTGTAGATATAAGCAACTATGTAATGCTTGAACTAGGACAACCACTACATTTTTATGATGCAGATAGATTAGGAAATTGTCTACAGGTAAGAATGGCTGAAAATGGAGAAAAACTAACAACATTAGATGATACAGAAAGAACTTTAGATGAAAACGATATAGTAATTTCAAATGGAGAAAAAGCAATAGGTCTTGCAGGTGTAATGGGTGGACTTTCAACAGAAGTTGAAAATACAACAAAAAATGTAGTAATAGAATCAGCAATATTTGATTCTGTTAAAGTAAGAAAAACATCTAAAAAAATATTAAGAAGTGAAGCAAGCAATAGATTTGAAAAAGGTATAGATTCAAATAGAACATACATGGCAATAGAAAGAGCCTGCAAATTATTAGAGCAATATGCAGATGCAACAATTGAATCAGGTATGTGCAAATATGATAAAACAGAAAAAAAAGAAAAAGTAATTGATTTAAAATATAAAGATGTTTGTGATTTATTAGGAACAGAAATTTCAAAAGAAGATATAGTTGATGTATTTAGAAAATTAGATTTCAAATATATTCAAAATGATGAATCTGTAACTGTTACAGTTCCATCAAGAAGATTAGATATTTCAATTAAAGAAGATTTAATTGAAGAAGTTAGCCGTATATATGGTGTTGATAATATTGAAGGAATTTTACCTGTTGTAAATATGAAATCTGGAACATATGATAAAACAACAAGAGATATAAGAGCAAAAATGGTTTCTTTAGGTTTAAATGAAACATTATCATATATTTTAATTCCACAATCAGAAGTTCACAAATATGTGGCAGACGAATTTGAAGAATTAAAATTATTAGATCCACTAACACCAGAAAGAGACACATTAAGATATAGTGTAATTCCATCTATGGTAAGAACTTACGAATATAATAAAGCTCATTACAATAAAGATGTGTCTATATTTGAAATAGGAAAAGGTTTCTTCAAAAAAGGTGAACAATACGGAGAAAATCAAAAATTAGCAGGTTTAATGACAGGTGAGTATTATTTAGGATTAGGAAATAAAGCAAATGTAGATTTTTATATCGTAAAAGGAATAATAGAAGATTTATTAGATTATTTAGGATATGAAAATAGATACAGCTTCATACTTCCAAAAAATATTCCAGCAGAATTCCACCCAGGACAAACAGCCGAAATATCAGTAAATGCAGATACAGTTGGAATTATAGGCAAACTACATCCTTCAATATGCAAAGAAGCGGTATATGTATTTGAAATAAACTTAGATAAATTATTATCAAAAAGAGTAGGAAATTTAAAATACAAAGAAATATCAAAATTCCCAAATATCAAAAAAGATGTAGCTTTTGTAATGAATAAAGATGTTCAATCAAAACAAATAGAAACAACAATAAAAAAAGCTGGAGGAAACTTATTAACAAATATAGAAGTTTTTGATATATACACAGGTGAAAATGTTGGAGAAAACGAAAAATCAATAGCATATGCACTAACATTTAACGATAGCAAAAAAACACTAACAGATGAAGAAGTAAATAGTATATTTGAAAAAATAATAACAACAGTAGAAAGTAAATGTGGAGTAAAATTAAGAAAATAAAATTAGCAAAATAAGTAAAATAAAGCTCACATAATACACTTAATAAAAAATTTATTGATTAGGATTTTAAAGATTTATAGCAAAGATTATACTTTACTATAAATCTTTAAAATTTTGTTGAAAAATGTATTTTTTTGTGATAACATAATATTAGTTATGAAATTTAACTAAGGAGGAGTTAAGTATGAAAGAAAAAGTAGAAAAAACAAGACAACATAATTCAGGAAATGGAATAGGCGTAAGAATTGTAGCTGGAATACTAGCATTTTTAATGGTAGCATCTTTAGCATTTACAGTAGTAGCTTATTTAATAAAATAGAAATTTATAGGCAATTTTTATAATAAATTAAATAAAAAGCAGTCTTTAAATTTTACTAATTTAAATTAATAAAAACAATTTAAATTAGATTTCTAAAGGACTGCTTTTTAATTATTTATAAAATAAGCTATAATTTTGAAAATGGAGGGATGGTATGTTTGATAATTTAAAAATAAATTTTAATACATATTATCAAGAGCACATATTAAATTATATGGGTGAATTATATAAATATCCAATTAAGTTAATACCTATGATATTAGATATTGCAATTGTGATATTTTTAGTATACAAATTTATAAAGTTTTCAAAAGACTCAAGAGTTAGACAATTGTTAAAAGGAATTTTATTATATATTCTTTTAACAGCACTAAGCTCTGTCTTACAATTGACGATTATTAATTATATACTAACATCATTCTTATCATATGGAGTGATTGCTTTAATTGTCATTTTCCAACCAGAACTTAGAAGAGCTTTAGAGCAACTTGGTTCAAATAAATTAACTAGATTTATAGGAATAGAAAAAGATAAATATGTTCAAACAAAAGAAGATATTTATAAAATAGTCATTGCCGTAAACGAACTTGCTAAATCTCAAACTGGTGCATTAATTGTATTAGAAAAAGACATAAAATTAACAGAAATAATAGATTCAGGTGTTATGATTAACTCTGAAATATCACCACAATTATTAGTTAACATTTTCGTTCCAAATACACCATTACACGATGGAGCAGTTGTAATTAGAGCAAACAGAATTACTGCAGCAGCATGTATCTTACCACTTGCAAGTGACCAAGATATAGCAAAAGAACTAGGAACAAGGCACAGAGCTGCACTCGGAATTTCAAAAGAATCCGACAGTGTTGCAATAGTAGTATCAGAAGAAACCGGTAAAATTTCTCTTGCAAGAAATGGAGTTTTATTAGTAGATATAAAAGAAGAAACTTTAAAACAAATCCTAATAAAAGACTTCGCAGAAAAATATAACACCAAACAAAATAAAGTAAAAAAAATAACACAAAAAATAAAAAGCAAAAAATAACAGAAAATGGGAAAAGGGGACGGTTCTCTTTTCCCATTTTTGGGAAAAAGGTGCCAATAGGTTGTCAATAGGGACGGTTCTTTTTGACACATATTGTGGTGAACATTTAAAATAACATATTTGTGACATTGGAGAACGAATAAATGTTGTCAAAAGCTTTGTCTTTAACGACAATAAAGTTGTCAAAAAGAACCGTCCCCATTGACACTCATTGACAACCCTATTGACACAGGAAATGGAGTATAAAAGATGAGAAATATAAGATTAACAATTGAATATGATGGAAAAGATTTTAATGGTTGGCAAAAACAGCCTAATAAATTAAATATACAAGGTGAAATTGAAAGAGCAATTGAGTTAATTACTGGTGAAGAAAATATAGATTTAATTGCATCTGGTAGAACAGATGCAGGAGTTCACGCTTTAGGTCAAGTTGCTAATTTTAAAACAAATAATATGAGCATTCCTATTGAAAAATTTGCTTTGGCGATTAATACAAAATTAAAAAGATCTGTTAGAATAAAAAAGGCAGAAGAGGTTGATGAGAGATTTCATAGTAGGTATACATGTAAAAGAAAAACTTACAGATATGTTATAAATAATAATCAATGTGAAAGTGCAATTTACAGAAATTTCGAATATCATATGCCTGTAAAATTAGATATAAAAGCAATGCAAAAAGCAGTTAAATATTTTGAAGGTGAACATGATTTTAAAGCTTTCAAGGCAAGTGGTACGAGTAGTAAAAGTAGTGTAAGAAAAATATATTTAGCAGAGGTTCTACAGGGACCAGAAAATAGAATTTATATTGAATTAACAGGAAATGGCTTTTTATATAATATGGTTAGAATAATTGCTGGAACATTAGTTGATGTTGGATTAGGCAAAATAAAACCAGAAAAAATACCAGAAATAATAAAAGATGGAGATAGAAAAAAATCGGGAAAAACACTACCACCAAGTGGTTTGTTTTTAATGAATGTAATATACTAAAAAGACATATTTTCAAAATAGAGAACAGCTGGCTACAAGTAGTCAGCTGCATTTGTTTTTTTTAACCAATTTTATTTCTAAAATAAAAACGGATAGAATCCGTATTTTGTACAGGTGTTTGTAATGTCGATGGTGTTTGTAAAGTCGTTTTTGTTAAAGTAAACTATTGCATCTTCATTGCAATCAGCTGCTTCTTCAAGCAAGATTGTGATCAGATGGTTTACTTCTTCTGCCGAAAGGTTGTTTATATTCGAAAAAATTTTGTCAAAAAATTTGCATTCGTCTCCATGAATAAACTTGAAAACGATTTCAATTTTTTTCGAAAAGTTTTCGGCAATCTTTTTTTCATTGCCCCGCAACTTAGAAGCGGTTTTTTTGTTGTAGGTTACAGCCAAGCTATAACAATTGTTAATAGTTGGTGTTACTACAATCTCAATCATAAGCGATTGACCTCCTTTTCAAAAATTTCCCATTTGGTCGGCTTCATATATTTGCTGTAAACATCTTATTAATTTCCGAAGCGGAATAACGTAAGCAATAATGAAACCGTAACGGTATGTTAAAAATTATAGCAAAAAAATGCACAAATTACAATAAAATTTATGAATAAATAGAAAAAAATCTACACATACTAATTTTAAAATAACAATCAGGAGGAATATTATGGATAATAATGTAAATGTCTTAGATGAAATCAACAAAGGTGCAACAATGGGAATGGACGCAATAATGTTCGTATATGACAAAGTAGGAGATCAAACATTTAAAAAGGTTTTAGATGGTGAATATAAAAAATACAAAGATATATCACAAAGGGTTGGTCAAGAATATGAAAACTTTTCAATAAAAGCTCCACATACAACAAACGCAATGAACAAAGCAATGACATGGTATGGAATACAAATGAAAACAATGACAGACCAAAGCAATGAAAAAATATCAGAACTATTAATGCAAGGAACAAACATGGGGATAATAGAAGGTGTAAGATTGCAAAATCAAAATCAGGAAGATGGAATGCTAAATCAAAATGTAAGACAAATATTAAATGACTTTGTAGCAATGCAAGAAGATAGTGTAGAAACTTTAAAAAAATATTTATAAAAAACTATCATAAAAACTGCAGATAATAAACAGTTTTTATGATAGTTTTTTCATAATTGACAATCAATCCTATAATTGTTAAAATAATTTTAAATTTAATTTAGGAGATAAAGAAATGTTTGACAATACAATAAAATTTAAATATCCTTGGAGACCATACCAAGATAGAGTACTAAAAGAATCCAATAAATTTTTAAGTGATGGAAAAATAAACATTGTAGCAGCACCAGGTTCAGGAAAAACAATATTAGGTCTTGAGCTAGCAAGAAGACTTGGAAATCCAGTAATAATTTTTGCACCAACAGTAACAATAAAAAAACAATGGATAACAAAATTTATATCAAGTTTTACTGATTTAAAGGAAATACCAGATTGGATAAGTACAGACATCTATAATCTAAAATTTTTTAATGTAGTTACATATCAAGCATTGCATTACGCTTATAAAAGAAAGAAAATTAGAGCAACAACTGATGATACTGATGATGTGATAGACAAAGAAGAAGAATCTGCAACATCAGAAGAAATTGCCTCATATGATATTATAAATGAGTTAAAAAAGAAAAAAATAACAACATTAGTTTTAGACGAAGCACATCACTTAAAAAGTGAGTGGTGGAAAAGTTTGAATGATGTCGTCACAGCTTTAAATGACATTAAATTAATAGCACTAACAGCAACACCACCATATGATGTAGAGCCAAATATTTGGGCAAATTATGTATCATTATGTGGTGAAATTGATGCAGAAATATCTGTACCAGAGCTAGTAAAAGCAAAGAATTTATGTCCACATCAAGATTATATATATTTCAATTATCCAACAGAAGATGAAATTACAAAAATAAAAAAATATGATATGAGATTGAAAACTTTAGTAGATGAAATGAAAAATGATGAAAATTTTATAAATGCGATATATAATCACAAATTTATAAGAACACCATACGAATGTGATGAAGAAATATTAGAAAATCCAGAGTATTATAGTAGTATGTTAGTATTTTTAAATGCTTCAAATAAACCATTAACAAATGCAAATGTGAAAGTATTGGGTCATAATGACAAAATACCTAAATTCGATTTATCATGGTTCGAAATATTATTAAAAAATGTTTTCGTTGTTGATAGAAAAAGCTATGAACAATTTGAAGAGATCTTATCAGAATATGAACAAAAATTAAATCAAATTGGTGCAATAGAAAAAAGAAATGTTTCATTAATTGATAATAAAAATATCCAAAAATATTTTGTTAATAGTTTAGGAAAGTTAAATAGTATTTCAAAAATTGTAGATGTTGAGTTAAATAATCTAAAAAATGATATGAGAATGGTTGTTTTAACTGATTATATACGAAAAGAATACATAACAACAGAGGATATTGAAATTGATAAAATTGGTGTATTACCTATATTCAAAATATTAACAAAAGAGCATCCAAATTTAAATATAGCTATTCTTACTGGTAGTTTATTTGTAATACCTAAATCTAAAGCAGAAAATTTATATGGTCTTTGCTATTCAAGAGAGCTTAATGCTGATAAATTAAAATTTAAACCATTTGAAATGAATGAAAACTATATAGAAGTGTCTATGCCAGAAAAGATGAGAAATGATGTAATGAATTGTATTTCTAAATTATTTGAAGTTGGAGAAATTAACTTGATAGTTGGAACAAAATCGTTATTAGGAGAAGGTTGGGATGAGCCTAGTATAAATAGTTTAATTTTAGCTACTTTTGTAGGTTCATATATGCTTTCAAATCAAATGAGAGGAAGAGCTATAAGAGTAAATTCAAATCCACATAAAACTGCAAATATTTGGCATCTAGTATGTGTTTGTGACAATATTAATGGTGATTCTTCAATTGAAAATGCAGATTTAAACTTATTAAAAAGAAGGTTTGAATCTTTTACCGGAATTGGCTATAACAATTCATATGTATCAAGTGGATTAGATCGATTAGGAAATTTTGATGGTCCATATACACAGGAAAAGGTTCAAAATTTGAATAATTATATAATAACCAATTCTAATGATAGAGCAAAAATGTTTAATAATTGGCAAAATGCTGTTGAAAATAAAACTGATAATATGCAAATGACAGAAGAGCTAGAAATTGAAGAAGTAGAGCCTTTTACATCAGACTGGCTTGTATCTAAGGCATTTATTAGAGCTATTATAATAGCAATTGTATTATTATTAATTTTAATAATAGGTATTATTCCAAGAATACTAACATTTTTAGTCGAATTAGGATTTGTTATTTATATAGCATGCAAAGCTAAAAAAATAAAACAATTATCAACTCCAGAATCTACTGTAAAAGCAATATCAGAAATTTTATTAAATCAACTTATACGAACTAAAAATGTGAAAACACCTGCATCAAAAATTAAAATTAAAACTCAAAACAACAATGGAAGAGTATCTGCATGGATAGAAGGGACATCATTGCAAGAAAGTAATTTATTTATAACTTGTTTAACAGAAATTTTTTCAAAAACAGAAAGTCAAAGATACATAATATCTACTAAAAGAAATAATTTAACAAGATATTATAATATACCAAAAATATTTTCTAACAATAAAGAAAATGCACAAAGTTTTGCAGATTTATGGTCAAAAGCAATAGGTAAAGTAGAGCTAATATATACAAAAAGCGCAGAAGGAAGAAAAGAACTTTTAAAAGCTAGATTGCAAAACACGAATTTAAAGGATAAAATGTCAAGAAAACAAAAAATGACAGATTGGAAATAATATAGACAAAATAATTATAAAGCTGTATAATAAAAAGCATCGAATAATAATACGGAGGAAAATAATGAAAGTAGGAGTTGCCTTAGCAGGCGGAGGATTAAAAGGAGTAGCATACATTGGAGCATTAAAAGCTTTTGAAGAGCTAGGAATACACATTGATTGTATTTCTGGTACAAGCTCTGGAAGTATGGCAGCAGTCTTATATTCAATTGGTTGTGCACCAGAAGAAATGAAAAAAATTATATATGAATCATACAAGGGATTAGTTAAAATACCCAAAAAGCCAATAATATCTTCAGTTGGAACATATATAACAAAAAAACAACTAAAATTGGAAGGCTTAATTTCTGGAGAGCGAGTTGAAAATTTAATACAAACCTCAGCAGAAGAAAAAAATTATAAAAATATAAATGAAATTAAAATACCACTTGCAATAGCAACAGTGGATACAATATCTACAAAAGAATGTATTTTTATGTCAAAAAATTATAATTTAAAAAATGAAAAAATTGATTATATATATGATATACCATTAGGAAAAGCTGTAAGATCAAGTATGGCGTTTCCTGGAATTTTTACAACCAGCAAATTTGGCAAATATAATTTTATAGATGGAGGAACAAAAGACAATCTTCCAGTAAAGGTTTTAAAAGATATGGGAGCAGATGTTACAATAGGTCTAAGTTTTAAACTTGATGATTATGATGTAGAAAATCAAAATATATTAAGTATAATACTAAGGACTGTAGATATATTCTCACTAAAAGATGTAATAGAAGCACAAAAAGAAGCAACTATAGCAATCGAAATAGATGCAAAAGGAACAAGCCTAATGGAAATTGACGATATTGATAAATGTATAGATATTGGATACAAGGCAATAATGGAAAATAAAGAAAAATTGTTAAATATAATAAAAGAAAAATAAAAAATAGAATTCGGTAATATCGTTAAATAGTTGCAAATTGACATAAAATATAGTATAATAGGTGTATGTAGGGAATGTCCCTCATACACTTTTTGAGTGTTAGTACATTGAAAACTTAAGATATAACAGGAGGAAATGTTATGAAGTTGAGTGAAATTAGCAAATTAGCACAGTACAAAGGAAGCAGAGGTTTTTTCATAACGGCTTATAATGAATGTATGAAAGTTATCGAAAATATGTCACAAGAAGTACTTGATACAGTGTTTCGTGAGATTGAGGAAGATCAACAGGGAGCAGATCTTATGGGATTCTCTTTTGCAAAACAAGGCGATGCTTTGGTGTCTTATTGGGATTCTAGCTATCGTGGTATGGAATGTGATGTTTTAAGTGTTCCTACTCAGGTGGATTTACGTAGATTTTGGATATCAATAAGAACCGATGGTTCAGAGGAAGTTTCTTTCTGGACATCGTTTGATCCAAATTGTGCTGAGAATGAATGGTATAAAGAGCTTAGAAGAACGGAGCGTTTAATAAGTATTTTCGGTAAAAATTTTATAAGTAATGATACAGACGAAGATAAAGTTGTTGCTTTTACTGTCTCAAGAAAATGGTTTGAAAAATAAAAATCTCCTGTCATATACAGAGGTTTTCAAAAAACGCACCTTCCATTAGGGTGCGTTTTTTAGTCATCAAATTACAATAAGGTTAAAGAACAGATGGTTAGTCTATCTGTTCTTTATTAACTTCAATGGTAAACCACGGGTTATACCCGTGGTACAGGAAAGCTTATAGCGTTGAGTAAAGTAACAAAAATACCCACTCAAAACATGATATAATATTTAAAGTTTGACAGCTAAAAATATTAATTATGAGAGGAGTGGGGCGTATGGAAAGTCCATACACAGATAGTTTGAGTATATCCGATATACTTGTATTTACAATAAAATATATTTCTTTTTATAATAAAAATTAAAAAAACAGACACCATAAATTTAAATTATGGTATCTGATAACATAGTTGATTCTACTTTACACAAAATATTCTATATACTCTAGAATTCAGTTAAAACATATAACTGAATTCTATTTTAATTTTTAAATTTTAATTACAACATTATTTGTTGTTAAAAAATTAATCAAATTGTTTATTGTATTAGTTAAATCAGATATTGAAAGTGATTTTATTGTTTTTATAATATTATTAATATATTTGCTTCTTGTTTTTTCAGGATAAATTTTTCCCTGATTTCTAAAAGTTTCTAATTGATAAACTAATCCCTTCGTTGTTTTTACAGATGAAAGCAAATTTAGCGAAGCTATTAATAAAATTTGTTTCATTGTTTTATTAATATTAAGTTTATTAATTTCCACAATCAATTTATTTATAGTTTCTTTATTAATCATTTGTGAAGAATTATTTAAAAGAACAAGTTGTCTATCCATAATTACAACCTCCTTTAGTTTACATATTATATCATATAATTCATACAAATGCAAAACAAAGTTGCAATATTTCACAATTTAATGAAATAAATTGGAATTTACTTGAAATATTTTATAAAAGAATATATAATGAACTTACAGCAATTACAAAACAAAAGATACTATGGAAGGAGTGGTTTTATGAACATTAAAATAACAGGAAAAGACTTAAAAGCAACAGAGGCAATCAAAGAGTATATCGAAAAAAAGTGTGAAAGACTACAAAAATATACAGAAGATGAATTAGATGTTAAAGCAACAATCAAAACTGAAGGAAACACACAAGTTGCCGAAATTTCTACAAATATAAATGGTAATATTTATAGAGCAGTATCAGAGCAAAAAGATTTATATGCATCTATAGATAAAGATATCGATATTGTAGAAGGTCAAATAAGAAAAATGAAAACTAAAAAAGAAAAACAAATGACTTCAGAATCAATTAAAGATTATGAAATGATAAGCTTTAATGAAGAAAGTCATCAAGTAGAAAAAGAGGTATTAAAAACTCAATACTACGAAGTAAGACCAATGAGTGTTGAAGATGCAAAATTAAAATTGCAAGATTCAAAAAATATGTTTTTAACATTTGTAAATGCTGATACAGAAGAAGTTAATGTAATTTTTAAATTAAAAGATGGAGTTAACTTTGGTTTAGTAGAACCAGAATAAATTTTATAAATAAAATTGCAGTACACAAAGTTGTACTGCAATTTTTGTATTTAATAATATTTTCTAAGCTATTTTCTTTAAGATTGTGAATTGTAACCAGATAAAATTTTAATGAAATAAATTTTTTTCATTTCGTATTGCGGTTTTTCTACCCAAATGATATAATTCAAAAACAACAAAGAAAAGAGGTATTTTATGACAAATTCACAAAATTTATTAAAAAAGTTTTTTGGATATGACAATTTTAGACCTGGTCAAGAAGAAATTATAGATAATATTTTAAATCAAAAAGACTGTTTAGGAATTATGCCAACAGGTGCTGGTAAATCTATTTGTTATCAAATTCCAGCAATGATTCTTCCTGGTGTTACAATTGTTATTTCACCACTTATTTCTCTTATGAAAGATCAAGTTGATAATTTAAATCAAATTGGAATTCCTGCTACATTTATAAATAGCAGTTTATCTCATTTAGAATATTCCCAAACAATAAATAATATAATGCACAATGTATATAAAATAATTTATGTTGCGCCAGAAAGATTAACGTCAGAAGCATTTTTAAATTTACTAAATAATCTACAAATATCAATGTTTACAATAGATGAAGCTCATTGTGTATCTCAATGGGGACATGATTTTAGACCAAGCTACAGAGAAATTGCAAATGTAATTGTAAATTTAAAAACAAGGCCAGTAGTTTCTGCATTTACTGCAACAGCAACAAATATTGTAAAAGAAGATATTATTAATTTATTACATCTACAAAATCCATTCACATTAACAACTGGATTTGATAGAGCAAACTTAAAATTTTCAGTACAAATTCCAGAAAATAAAAATAAGTACATTTTGAATTTCTTGCAAAATCAAAAGGATATTCCAGGAATTATTTATTGTGCTACAAGAAAATTGGTAGACAGTTTGTTTGAAAAATTAACTGAATGTGGTTATAAAGTATCAAAATATCACGGAGGGATGAATGAATCTGCAAGAGCAAAAAGTCAAGATGATTTTGTATTTGATCGAACTAATATAATGATAGCAACAAATGCGTTCGGAATGGGAATTGATAAATCAAATATTAGGTATGTAATTCATTACAATATGCCAAAAGATCTAGAAAGTTATTACCAAGAGGCAGGTCGTGCTGGGCGTGATGGTGATAATTCTGAATGTATTTTATTATTTAGTAGAAGTGATATTGTTACAAATAAATTTTTAATAGAGCAAACACCATCTGAAAATGGACACAAGGTTGAATACGATAAATTAAATGATATAATAGATTATTGCAATACAGATAGATGTTTAAGAAAATATATATTAGAATATTTTGGAGAGATTCCACTGTTTGAAAATTGTAATAATTGCAGTAATTGTTTAACTAAAACAGAAACAACAGATATTACAGTAGATTCTAAAAAAATTTTGTCTTGTATAAAAAGAATGAATGAAAGATTTGGATCTGGTTTAGTAACAGATGTATTAAAAGGCTCTAAATCATCAAAAATAAAAGCAATGGGGTTTGGTAACTTATCTACATATGGAATTATGAGGGATTATTCAAAAGATACTATTAAAGATTTAATATATTTTTTAATAACAGAAGGTTATATAGAATGTGTTGGCAATAAATATCCAATTTTAGTTTTAAATAAATCTGCAAATGAAGTATTATTTAAAAATAAACAAGTTTTAATAAAGAGAAAAATAGAAAAAATTGAAAAAGAAAAAAATAATAATCAAAAAGACGAAATAAATTATGATGCAAATTTATTTGAAATATTAAGAGCACTCAGGAAGCAAATTGCTAAAAAGAATAATATACCACCATTCATAGTATTTACAGATTTATCACTAAAACAAATGGCAAGAGCATATCCAACATCAAAAGAGGAAATGCTTAAAGTAAGTGGCGTTGGGTTAAAAAAATACGAGACATATGGGCAAGATTTTTGTTTAGCAATTAATGATTATGTGGCTGAAAATTTGGCAAAAAGGTAAATTTTTATGCAAAAGTTATTGACTTTTTCATATATATGTAGTATTATAGTTGAGTCAATTAAAGAAGAAGCAATCCACTTCTCACCTTATCGAATAGAAAAAGGTTAAAATTTATAATATTACATATACAATATTTACAACAATATTGCATTCAATTATAAATTAAATATTTTGTGGATTGATTTGTTCTTAAACAAATCAATTTTTTTATGCAAAAATAAAGATTTGTACAATAAAATTTGGCGATATAACTAGTAGGAGGTGTTTTACTATAAAACAAGAATTACCAATTAATGAACAAATAAGGGCAAAAGAAGTTCAAGTTATAAACGAGAACGGAGAAAAATTAGGAAAGCATACTTTAAATGAAGCATTAGATATGGCTTTTGAAAAAAAATTAGATTTAGTTTTAGTTGCTCCAAATGCAGAGCCACCAGTTTGCAAAATAATGAACTATGGTAAATACAAATTTGAGCAAGCTAAAAAAGAAAAAGAAGCTCGTAAAAAGCAAAAAGTACTTGAAACAAAAGAAATCAGAGTTACTCCAAATATAGAGCAACACGATTTTGAGTTCAAATCAAAAAATGCTAGAAAGTTTCTTGAAGATGGAAACAAAGTAAAAATCACTGTTAAATTTAGAGGTAGAGAGCTTAACTATGTAAAACTAGGAGAAGAAGCACTTAATAAATTCGTTGAAGATTTATCAGATATAGCTTCACTAGAAAAAAAGCCTTTATTAGAAGGTAAAAACATGTTTATAATACTAGCTAAAAAAGCTGATAAATAATTAGAGAGGAGAGTTTAATTATGCCAAAATTAAAAACAAACAAAGCAGCTAAAAAAAGATATAGTTACACAGCAACAGGAAAGGTAAAAAGAACAAAAGCAAATAGAAAACATTTATTTGCAAACAAAACAAAAAGACAAAAGAAATCTGGTAAAGTTATGAACGCTTATGCAGACAAAACTTGCGAGGCAGGAATTAAAAAAATGTTACCATATGGTAATAAATAAGATTAAATTATAGAAAGATTGGAGTGAAAATAAATGGCAAGAGTTAAAACAGCAATGATTACTCGTAAAAAACATAAAAAAGTATTAAAAAGAGCAAAAGGATATTATGGAGCAAAAGGATATAGATTCAGAATGGCTAAACAAGCTGTTATGAAATCTGGTGCATATGCATATGTTGGAAGAAAAGACAAAAAGAGTAATTTCAGAAAATTATGGATAGCTAGAATTAATGCTGCTGCAAGAATGAATGGATTAACATACAGCACATTAATAGCTGGACTTAAAAAAGCTAATGTTGTAATAAACAGAAAAATGTTAGCTGAATTAGCTGTAAATGATAGTGCAGCATTCGCTAAAATAGCTGAAATAGCAAAAAATGCTTAAGAAATAGTAAAAAATATCTGCCAAATAATGCAGATATTTTTTTTAAAATTAAAAGATCAATTTTAAAGAATTGTCTATTTGTATATATAAATATTTAACAAGTGAAATTATTCCTAGTAAATTAGATAAAATTATGTTAATTAGAATACATTTGCATTTTTTTACAAAATATGGTAAGATAGAAATCGGTGGTGCATTATTCTAGTTATACTGTCTACTACGAGGGTGGGGCTAAAAATCCACTAAAGGGCACATCGTTGAAGTTTCTTGTTGATGCGCGGAATGCCAGTTTTGTGTGTTTTCAGGAAGTAAGATTATAGGGAATTATGTAATGGCATACATAATAATCCCCTATCGTCGCGGAGGCTTGAAATTTTTTAGTGCTTTCAAGTATAACCTATATAAAGTGCCAAGACACAATATATAGCGTAGCCTGTCTTGAGTGGTAGTTTTGGGATTAACATCTGAGGTAATTATTATTTGGCCAAAAATAATTATTTATATCGGTTATGAAATTTCTACTGCAAAAGAGACTAGTAATAGAGCTAAGTATATTAAGGAAAACTTCTAGAATGTTTGCGTAAGCATAAAAATTTAAGGATTAAAGTACGGACTTAAGTGGCAATCTGGTAATCAATTAATCTTTTGATTATTTTCTTTAAACGGAAACGGCTAAACAGTAATGGTTAGTAGAAAATAGAGAAATTCGACCAGACCTAAACCGTAGAATTTACTTGAATTTTACCACCACAACTTTTATTTAGGAGAGATAAAAAATAAAGAATGAAAAATAATAATAAAAATGATAAAAAGGATTCATCAGAGCTAAGATGGTTTATAACAATTTTTATTACAGCATTTGTATTATCAATAATATTTTCCTTTATATCTACAACAGCAATAACAGGATTATCAATTATACCAGCAATTCTTATATTATTACTGGTTATTTTTATAGGTATATTTTTTGATATAATAGGTGTTGCAGTAACTGTTGGAAAAGAATCAGATTTTAATGCTATGGCATCAAAAAAGGTTGCTGGAGCAAAAACATCATTAAATTTAATAAATAATTCTGCAAAAGTAGCAAATATTTGTGCAGATGTTATAGGTGATATAGCTGGAGTATTAAGTGGATCTATAAGTGCTTTAATAGCATTAAAAATTACGAGTGCATTAAATATAGAATTTAATTTGCAATTTATAATAAGTGCAATAGTTGCCTCATTAACAATAGGTGGAAAGGCAATAGGAAAAGGAATTGCACAAAATAATTCAACTCAAATAGTAAAATTTGCAGGAAAAATATTGAATATGTTTAGGAAAAATAAATAAATTTAATGTATCAAATTAGTTATATAGCGAATTTTTAAACCTGTATTTATAATGTTTTTTGTACTAATTAAAAAATTGCAAAAGAGACGATCAATTAAATAGATCGTCTCTTTTGTTTTAGTAAGGACATTCACAGTATTACCGCAGATGATGTTTTAGGAAATTTTGCTCTTGCACAGTTTGACATTCCCTAAGTTTAAGTCTAAGCCAAGCTTGCACTTCTTTTTTTACAAAGTTTTGTTGCTCTTGTTGACTCAAATTTAAACTATTAGCATGTGCTTTCATGTATGTACGAAAAGCATCTAAATCCTGCCGTAAACCTATAACTTTATTGTGGTTTACTATAGTTAACACCTCCTTATAGAAAGTAATTTGAAGTATATCACAAAATTATGTAAATTGCAATAAAAAATAAAATTAATGTTGTAATTTTATTTTAAATATGTGATATAATAATTTCAGTTTGAAAAAACAAATATTGACTTAGTGTTAGATTAATCAAAGGAGGAAATAATATGTCAGAAAGATTCGTATTAAATGAAACATCAATTTTCGGAAGGGGTTGTAGATCAGAGCTACCAGGAGAAATAAAAGGTAGAGGTTACAAAAAAGTATTTTTAGTTACTGATAAAGGTCTTGTAAATTGTGGATTAATTAAAAAAGTAACTGATGTATTAGATGAAGCAAAAATAGATTACACATTATATTCAGAAGTAAAACCTAATCCTAGTATAAAAAATGCATTAGACGGATATGATATTTGCAAAAAAATAAAAGCTGATGTTATAGTTGCAGTTGGAGGAGGTTCTGCAATAGATACAGCAAAATGTATAGCTATATTAATGACAAATCCAGATAGAGCAGATGTAAAATCTTTAAATGGATTATCAAATACAAAAAATAAAGGATTACCAATGATTGCACTTCCAACAACACACGGAACTGCAGCAGAAGTTACAATAAATTATGTAATAACAGATGAAGATGCTCAAGTTAAAATGGTTTGTGTTGATCCACATGATATACCATTACTTGCAATTGTAGATTCAGAATTAATGGAAAGTTTACCAAAAATGACAGCAGCAGCAACAGGATTGGATGCTTTAACACATGCTGTAGAAGGATATATAACAAAAGCTCATAACACAATGTCTGATATGTTCCATATGAGAGCAATAGAATTAATATTTGAAAATTTACCAGCAGCAGTAAATGAAAAAGATCCAAAAGCAATTGAAAACATGGCTCTTGCACAATATATAGCAGGAATGGGATTTTCAAATGTAGGTTTAGGAATAGTTCATTCAATGGCTCATCAACTAGGTGCTGTATATGACACACCACACGGAATTGCTAATGCAATATTATTACCAACTGTAATGAGATTTAATGGTGAAGTTTCTTGGGAAAGATTTAGAGAAATTTTAATTCATATAGGAAGACCAGATGCAGCAAATTTATCAAAACAAGATGTAATTAATACATTCGTATGGAAAATATCTGAACTTGCAAAAGAATGTGGAGTTACAATGACTGTAAAAGATACTGGATGTAAAGAAGAAGATTTAGAAATGCTAGCAGAAAAAGCAATGAATGATCCATGTAGACCAGGAAATCCACGTGATACAACAAAAGAAGATTTTATTAATTTATATAGAGCTGCTATGTAATTAAAAAATTTTTCAAAAAATATGGACAATTTATTGAAAAAAAGCTAAGTACTATGATATAATATAAAAACACTTTTATAGTGAATAACATATGAAGAGGTGAATCACAGTGGGATACATCAATCATTTTGGTTGGCCAATGCCATCCGATGATTCTGAAGAATCTATATTCAGACCGGAAGAAGGTTTTAACACTAAACCAACAGATGAAACGAATAAAACCCAAATCTTTAGATCTGAAAAAGATTCTGATGGTTTGAATCCACATGCAGAAAAAATGAAACCTGAAAATAAGTAAGGAAAATCTGCATAAAACCACAAGAGCGCTAAAACTTAAGTTTTGGCGCTCTTTTCCAATATTATTGATAAATAATAAAAAATATGCTAAATTATAATGCAGAAAGGAAATGGTAAAATGACTAAAATTTATAATTGGAAAGAAAAAATAGATGAGAAAGAGCTAAAAGAAGTAGTTCAAATATTAAAAAATAATGGAGTAATAATTTTTCCAACAGAAACAGTATATGGAATAGGAGGAAATGCTCTTTCAAATGAAGTAATAGATAAAGTATATAACGCGAAAAATAGACCAAGAGCAAAGGCTGTAAATATAATAGTTTCAAATAAAAATGAAATAAAAAAATATGCAGAAATTACATCAAATTTGGAAAAAAAAATAATTGATGAATTTTTACCAGGACCACTTACAATAATTTTGAAAAAAAAGCCAAATTTTGGTACATATTTTACAGCAGGAAATGACACTATAGGTGTACGAATACCAAATCACAGAATTGTAAACTCAATTTTAAACGAAATTGACTTTCCAATAATAGCACCAAGTGCAAATATTTCAGGAGAGCCAAGTGGGGTAGAAGCTACAGATATAATAAAAGACTTTGACGGAAAAGTAGATGCCATAATAGATGGAGGAAAAGCAAATCAAGGGCTTTCATCTACAATTGTAAAAGTAATTGATAACGAAATTACAATTTTAAGAGAAGGTAAAATAACAAAAGAGGATATATTGAAAAAAATAAAATAATTGTTCATAGGGAACATAAAAACCTAAATAAAATAAGGAGAATGCATATTTTGCAGAATTAATATGAATTTTAAAATAACAAATGGTTCAGTTGAATATGGAGCTGAAACAATTTTAGAAGAAATAAATATAGAAATAAAAGAAAAAGAAAAAATTGCAATTATAGGAAGAAATGGAGCAGGAAAATCTACTTTATTAAAAGCTATTATAAATAATGATTTATTAACACAAGGAACAGGTGAAGAAAAATTTAATATTTATAAAGAAGGAAATCCGGTAATAGGCTATTTAAAACAAATGGAATTTGAAGATGACCAAATTACAATGATAGACGAAATTTTAAAAGTATATAAACAAATAACAAATTTAGAGCAAAAAATTGAACAAATTGTAGAAAAGATGCAAACAGATAAGTCAGAAGAGCTAGCAAAAGAGTATTCAAAAGCAATGGACAAATATGAGTTTTTAGATGGATATACATATAAAAAAGAATATGAAACAGCAATAAATAAATTCGGTTTTTCATCAGAAGATAAATTGAAAAAAATAAGTGAGTTTTCAGGAGGACAAAGAACAAAAATTGCATTTATAAAATTATTGCTAAGTAAACCAGATATTTTATTATTAGATGAACCAACAAACCATTTAGATATTGAAACAATAGAATGGCTTGAACAATATTTAAAAAACTATTCAAAATCGGTAGTAATAGTATCTCATGATAGAATGTTTTTAAATAAAATTGTTAATAAAGTTTATGAAATTGAATATGGTGTAACAACAGCATATTCTGGAAATTATACATTTTTTGAAGAGCAAAAAAAGATAAATTATGAAAAACAATTAAAAGATTATGAATATCAACAAAAAGAAATAAAACGTTTAAATGATATAGTAACAAGATTTAAATACAAACCAACAAAAGCCAAAATGGCAATGTCTAAATTAAAACAAATAGAGCGAATGGTAAAAATAGAAGCACCAAATAAATATGATTTAACAACATTTAAAACAAATTTCATAATAGAAAAACAAAGCGGAAAAGATGTATTATTTGCAAAAAATCTAGAAATAGGATATGACAAAACACTACAAAAAATATCACTAAATGTATACAGAGGTCAAAAAATAGGAATAATTGGAGAAAATGGAATAGGAAAATCAACACTACTAAAAACACTAATAGGAATAATTCCAAAAATAAGTGGCGAATTTGAATTTGGGCATAATGTACAAATAGGATACTTCGACCAGCAAATGGCACTATTAGACTCAGAAAAAACAGTATTAGAAGATTTCAGCGAAGAATTTCCAAATCTAACAACAACAGAGCTAAGAAACGCCCTAGCAGCATTTATGTTTTACGGAGAAGACGTATTCAAAAAAATAAACATGCTCTCAGGAGGAGAAAAAGTACGATTGCAACTATGCAAAATACTAAAAAAAGGGCCAAACCTACTAATACTAGACGAACCAACAAATCACATGGACATAATAGGAAAAGAAAGTCTAGAGCTACTACTAAAAGAATATACAGGAACAATAATCTTCGTATCACACGACAGATTCTTCGTAAACAAAATAGCAGACACACTACTAATATTCACAAAACACCAAGTAAAACAATTCAAACGGAACCTACGAACAATACGAATCAACAAAAACAGAAACAGAACCTAACCCAACAACTCCAAACACCCAACCAGAAAAAAAAGAAAAAGAAGGAAAAACACAAAATAATACCTACCTAAAACAAAAAGAACAAAACAAAATCAACACAAAAATAAAAAAAATAGAACGTGACATAACAGACCTAGAAAACCAAATAACCAACCTAAACACCCAACTAACAAAACCAGAAATCTACACAAATTACGAACAACTAACCACAATCCAAACCCAACTCCAAGACCTAACTAAGAAATTAGAAGCCAACATGAACGACTGGGAACAACTAAACGAAAGCTTGACTTCATTTCAAACATAAACTATAATTTAGCTAAATTTAATTAGAAAGGGGACCACAAATGAAATTTATCAAAAAACTAAATATCGGCTTAGTACTTGCCATAATAGCAATATTAGCAGTAATCATCTATTCTGTAAATATTGAAAATGAAAGAAAAGCATCAAAACAAGAAATAAAAAAATCATGTGAAGAATTCATAAGCATAACAGATAAATACTACACTTTACCAGAAAACTATCAAACAATAGGAGAAAAAAGTCAAGATGTTGATTTAACAAATTACTATACAGAAATGGAAAACGAATTAAAAACTAAAACAATAAATGACTCAGCAACAAAATTACAAAAAACAATATTAACAGAATACTTAAAAAATCAATTAGTAGATACAAGCAAAATAACAGTAAGCTTTAAAAGAGAAATAACAAAAATTTCAGAGTATAAATTTGACGGAAATCAAGTAACAGTAACATTTAATTCTAAAGTTACAATAAAACAAAAATATAAAGATATAAATATTGAAGATAACACAAGTAAAGAAAAAGTAAATGAAACAACATTTGATACTGAAGGAGATACAATTACGCTAGAGCAAAAAGATGGTATTTGGAAAATTGTATATGCAGACTTGCAATTTAACAATATAAATGCATTATATAACATGTAGGGGGTGAAAATTTTGTCTGAATCTGTATTAGAAATAAAAAATGTAAGCAAATATTACGGAAAAAATAAAGTTGTTGATAATGTAAGCTTTAGCGTAGAAAAAGGCCAAATATTAGGATTTTTAGGACCAAATGGTGCTGGAAAAACAACAACAATAAAAATGATTTTAGGACTACTTTCAATAGATGAAGGTTCAATAAAGGTAAATGGATTTGATGTAAAAAAGAATTTTGAAAAAGCAATGGAATATATTGGAGGAATAGTAGAAAATCCAGATATGTATGGCTATATGTCTGCTGTAGATAATTTAAAATTATTTGCAAAAATAAGAAATATAAATTATAGCGAAGTATATAAAGTATTAGAATTGGTTGGACTTAAAAAAAGCATGAACCAAAAAGTATCAAAATATTCTTTAGGTATGAAACAAAGAGCTGGACTTGCTTTATCTTTATTACATTCTCCAAAAGTTTTAATATTAGATGAACCAACAAATGGATTAGATCCAGTTGGAATTAAAGAATTAAGAGATATATTAAAAAAATTAGCCAGAGAAAATGGAACAGCAATATTAGTATCATCACACATATTAAGTGAAATGGAGCTTATGTGTGATAAAGTTGCTGTAATAAATCAAGGAAAAATAGTTAAAGTTGAAAACTTAAAAGAAAATGAAGAAGATAATACTAATGAAGTAAAAACTGTGCAATGTGTATTTAAAGTTAAAACACCAGAAAATGCAATAAATATAATAAAAGAAAAACTAAATAAACAAGCTAATTTAAAAGACGGAAAAGTATATGTAACAGCAAATAAAGGTGAATTACCAAACATTATAAAAACATTAGTATTAAGTGATGTAGAAGTAGAGTATGCAAATGAAAATGAACATACACTTGAAGAACTATTTTTTGATGTAACAAAGGGGGATAAAAAAGATGAGTAAATTTTTTAGATTATGTTCATGTGAATTAACAAAAATCATGAAAAAGAAATCAACAAAAGTTATGCTAATATTATTAATATTATCGCTCTTTGCATCTGCAGGAATGGCAGTATTAACTAAAAAAATGTATAGTATAACAGATGATATATATTCATCAATAGATTATAAGTCAAGTATTAAATCTGAAATAGAATCATTAAAAACTGAAATGTCAGAAGAAAATTTAGATGAAGCATCAAAGAATTCAATACAAGCACAAATTGACGCTTTTCAATTAGCAATAGATAATGATATTAATATATATACAACATATTGGAAAACAGAGCTAATAACAAATGATATAACAAATTTAAAAAGAAACATATATAACTACAAAGCAATGGGACAGGAAGACTTGGCAACAAAAGAACAAACTACTGTAGATAAATTAGTAGAGCTATTGAAAAATGACGATTTTAACCGGATATATTAATATAAAAAAAGAAAATTTAAAAACAGACTTAAATAATGAAACTATAACAAAAGATGATTATGATATTAGTTTGTCAGAGCTAGAGCTAAAACAAAAATATGAAATTGGTAAAACATATAATTCAGAAGATTCATGGAAAGAATCAACTCTTGATGAAATTACAACATTAAAACAAAATATTATGACAGGACTAGATACAACAACAGCAAAAGCTTTAAACGAAAAAGACTTAACAAAAGCTGAAAACAATATAAAAATTGACGAATACAGATTAGAGCATAATATGCCACCATTTATGTCAGGCTCTATTGCAGGAGGTTCAATTGGAAAAACTAGAAAAATTTATGATTATATGATGAACAGTTTAACTATGATGGTTTTAGCTGTTATGATAATAATAATCGCTGGATCTAGTATATCGTCAGAAATATCAAAGGGAACAATAAAATTCTGGTCATTTACACCAAATAAAAGATGGAAAATATTGCTATCAAAATTATTTGTAAATACAGGAATTTTGTTAGTAACAACAATTATAATTAGTTTATTAAGTACTGTTGTAGGAAATATTTTCTTTGGAAGTGGTCAAGATTATTTATATGTAAGTGCAGGAAGTGTACATACAACAAATTATGTGATACATAATGTATTATATAATTTAGTAAGTGCAATAGATATATTTATATTCTTATTATTAGCAATGATGTTATCAACAGTAGCAAGAAACACAGCAGTATCAGTAGGTATAAGTATTGCAGCATATCTAGGAGGAGCGACAATAACTAATATAATTAATATGTTTGTAACAGCTGATTGGATAAAATTTATACCATTTAATAATCTATCATTAGCAGATAAAATATTTACAAATGATATTTCATATTCTGCATCAAGCTTAGTAAATACGATAACTGGAAATATCACGGTAGGATTTTCATTGTCAGTATTAGGTGTTTGTGCAGTAATTATGATAGTAACAATGTTTGATAGTTTTAGAAAAAGAGATATAACATAAAAAATTAAAATAGACTTAAATTGTTAAAATTATGTTTAACAATTTGAGTCTTTTTTTTAGAAAAAATAAATAACATAATATTTGACAATGTAAATTAGAATAAATAATAGGTAAAAGAATGTCGAATGCTGTCAAAAACAGGCAAAATAGCACGACGAAAAGTGCAGTTTTATAAGGTTTTTGTATTGATTTTGGAAATATATAGGTGATAGAATCTAAAAAGATAAAAAATACATAAGAGGATGGTGTATAACTATGAGGGATATGTTAGAGGTACAAAGCCTCATGATAAATAGTAATTTTTTTGGATGGTTCTTGGCAAATTTATCAATTGCAATTCTTTTTGCTTCACTTGATGTTGTATTATTTGTAAAAATATTTAAATCTAGGGTAAGTAAATGGCAAATAATTACAGGTATTGCAACAGAATCTATAGCAAGGATAGTTATTAATTCGGTAATTCCATTTCCATACAATAGAGCAATTATATTGGTTTTAACAGTGATGATATTCAAATTTGTATTAAATGAAAAAATAGAAAAGTGTACATTCGGTGAGGTTATAAACGCAATTATAGTATTGCTAATAGAGTTAAGTTACTCAAAAGTATTTTGGCTAATTCACTCAGATTCAATGTCATATTCAGAGTGTATATCAAGCATTTCATATAGATTGTCAATTGCATTTTTTGTATTTATATTTAGAGCAATTATTTTATTTATAATAATCAAAAAGGATATAGGAATAATATTAAGTCCAAATTTAAGTAAGAAAAATAGATGTTTAATCGTTTTAATATGTATAATTGGATGTATGTTAATTTACTTTAATGCCGCTGAGATGGTGTTATTTATAAGCAATTTTCCTTATACTGTATTTTGGCTAGATATCATTTCTTTAATTGTATATTTTTATATAAGTATGAAAGATATTATGAGGCTATCAAAATTAGAAGAAATGTATAAAAAGGTAGAAAATCTTGAGTCATATAACAAAACATTAACAATTATGTATGATAGCATACGAGGATTTAGACATGATTTTAATAATTTTATACAGGCACTAGATGGGTATGTAGAAACAAATAATATTGAAGGTATTAGACAGATGAATAATGAAGTACTAAGTGAATGCAAAGAAATAAACAATTTAGGAATATTAGATCCTAAAATTATAAATAATCCAGCTGTATATAGTATAATTACAAATAAATATTACAAAGCACAAGAAGAAAACATAAGAATGAATATGGAAATAATGTTAGATTTTAATGAGTTAAATATTTCAACATATGAATTATGTAGAATTCTAGGGATATTGTTAGATAATGCAATAGAAGCAGCAAAAATGTGTGAAGAAAAAATTATAAATATACAAGTAAGAAAAGATTTTAAAGTAAAAAGAAATCTAATTATAATAGAAAATTCATACAAAGAGCAAAATATTAATTTAGATAAAATTTTCGAAAAAGGCTATAGTACTAAAGCTACTGATAATGATAAAGAATCACACGGACTTGGTTTATGGAACATTAGAAGAATATTACATAAAAATAATAATTTAAATTTATTTACAACAACAAAGGAGAAATTGTTCAGTCAACAATTAGAAATTTATTAATTATAATTAGTATTGTAATAAAATTTTAAATATCCCTTGAATTACAGAAAATATTAATATATAGTATAACAGTAAACAAAAGAAAAGGGGGAGTATTATGGAAGGTAATATAAAAGTTAATTTTAAATATTCTGGGATTTCTAGTTCTGATATTATGAAATACGCAGAAAAAGTGAATGAAATACATAAAAAATTAGAAAAAAATGCAGACAAAAAACAAGAATTTACTGGCTGGATAAATTGGCCTGAAATGTACGATAAAAAAGAATATGAAAAAATTAAAAAAATTGCTAATAAAATAAGAAAAGACTCGAATGTTCTAATAGTAATAGGTATTGGAGGCTCATATTTAGGGGCCAGAGCAGTAATAGAAGCCTTAACTTGTAAATATAAAAATAATGGAATAGAAGTTTTATATGTAGGAAATAATTTAAATCCTAATTATATAAATGAAATTATAGATTATGTATCAGATAAGGAAATATCAATAAATGTAATTTCAAAATCTGGAAAGACAACAGAATCTGCTGTTGCTTTTAGAATTTTTAGAAATTTAATGGAAAACAAATATGGAATTGAACAAGCAAGAAAAAGAATTTTTGTAACAACAACTAAAAGAAAAGGTGCATTATATAAAATAGCAATGCAAGAAAAATATGTAAAATTATCGATACCAGAAAATATAGGTGGTAGATATTCTGTTTTAACATCAGTTGGCTTGCTACCAATGGCTGTTGCGGGAATAAATATAGATAAAATAATGCAAGGCGCTAAAATTGCAAAGGAAAAATATGATGAAGAAAATTTAAAATATAATGATTGTTATAAATATGCTGTTGTTAGAAATATTTTATATGAGAGAGAAAAGAATATAGAAATATTTGCAACATATGAACCAAAAATGTTTTATTTTGTGGAATGGTGGAAGCAGTTATTTGGAGAAAGTGAAGGAAAAAATTATAGTGGAATTTTTCCAACAGGAGTAACATATACAACAGATTTACATTCACTAGGTCAGTATGTACAAGAAGGTAGAAGAAACATTTTTGAAACTGTATTAAATATAAAAAATACAGAGTCTGATATTGTTTTAGGGTATGATGAAGAAAATTTGGATGAATTAAATTATATAGCTGGAAAAAACTTGTCATATGTAAATAAAAAAGCAATGGAAGGAACAATAAAAGCACATATAGATGGAGGAGTTCCAAATATAATTATAAATATTGATAACCTAAATGAAAAAACAATTGGACAGTTAATATATTTTTTTGAAAAAGCGTGTGCAATGTCTGGAAATATTTTAGGAATAAATCCATTTGATCAACCTGGTGTCGAAAAATATAAAGAAAATATGTTTAATTTATTAGGTAAATATGAATAAAAAAATCCTATATGAAACGATAATTCATATAGGATTTTATATTTAATAGATATGATTAATAAAATCAAAATTAATTATTAAAATATAAATTATAAGAATGTTATTAAAAATGAAATTATTAAACAAATATCGACAAAATACTTCACTAAAAAATACATTTATGATATGATGTACACATATTTTATGAAATGAGGAGTACATATGAAAATAATAAGAAATATAATTTTAGTAATAATATTTGGGGCACTAGTTGGATTGGCTTTATATATAGCACCAAATTACAAAAAAGATCCAAACGAAAATGTAACAAATCTTGTTATAAATTACACTAATGTAACAGGAAAAATGGATGGAAAAGTAATAATTGATGATAATGAAACAATATATTTATCTTTAGATGATATTGAAAATTATTATGATAGATATATTTTTTTCGAAAAACAATATAACTATATAATTGCAACAGCAAATGGAAAAACAGCCTGTTTTGATATAAATAATCAAACATTAACAATTAATGATAAAACAGAAAAATGCGAAATAATAAAGCAAAATGACGAATACTATATTCCAATTACAGCTCTTGAGAGCGTATATAATATAGATGTAAAATATATTTCTAAGTACAACACAGTAGTAATTGATTCCTTAGATAAAAAGTTAGAAACTGCAAAAACAAATAGGAATGTTTGTGTTAAATCTAAAAATATTGAATTATCAAGAACAATAGAAAAATTGAAGAATGATACAAAAGTTTCAATTGTGCCAAATGATGAAAACAAAGATTATAAAGGTTGGACATTAGTAAAAACTGATAATGGAAAAATTGGATATATAAAAAGTGAAAATTTAACAGATTTTAAAACAGAAAGATCTGAAGAAAAAGAAGAACAAAAAACTATAAGTATAGCTTGGGAATATTTTTCAAAAGTGGCAAAAGCACCTAAAAATGATTCAAATACTAAATATGACAGTATAAATGTTGTAGCACCTTCATTTTTTTATTTAGAAGATAGTAAAGTTAAAGAAAATGTTGGAATAGACGGAATAAATTACATTAATTGGGCAAAAAACAATAATTATGAAGTATGGGCAATGGTTCAAAACAATAATGATAGTAAAGATAAAAAAGATGAATTTTCAAAATGGGTAAATGATTACGAAAAAAGACAAGAAATTATAAATCAAATTGTAAATTATGCTCAAGGATATAAATTAGATGGAATAAATATAGATTTTGAAAACATATACAAAACAGATAAAGATGCTTTGTCTAGATTTATAATAGAGCTAAAACCCAAGTTAGAAAATATAGATGTAACATTATCTGTTGATGTTACTGAACCAGATGGATCTGATAGTTGGTCTTTGTGTTTTGATAGAAATGTCATAGGAGATGTTTCGGATTACATAGTATTTATGGCATATGATCAATATGGAAGTTCATCTAAAAAAGCAGGAAGTACAGCTTCTTATGATTGGGTAGAAAAAAATATAAATAAATTTATAAAACAAGAAGGTGTAGAAGCAAATAAAATAATATTAGGAATACCTTTATATACACGATTATGGAAAGAAAATGGTTCAGAAGTAACAAGCATAGTAGTTGCTATGAAAAATGAAGATAAATATATAAAATCAGAAACAACATGGCTTGAAAGTGCACAACAAAAATATGTTGAATATACAGATAAAAATGTAACATATAAAATGTGGATAGAAGATGAAGATTCTATAAGACAAAAATTAAATTTAATAAGAAAATATAATTTAACAGGTGCTGCTTTTTGGCAAAAAGGCTTTGAAAAAGACGATATATGGCAGATTGTTAAATCACAAATAATGGAATAAAAAATAAACACCTACATACAAATATTATGTAGGTGTTTTATGAATTATATAATAGGATACATAAATTGTAAAAAAGCTCTAAAATTTAAAAAATTGCAAAAAATTATTGGTTATATTTATTTCAAAATTAAAGTAATTAGAATAGATGAAAATAAATATGATATTGGAATAAATTCCAATAAGATTAATAAAAGAAGAATAAAAAAAATTGAAAAAACATTAAAAACATATAATATAAATAAATTAGTAATTTCAAACGTAATAGATTGTGAAAATAAAATAATTTTAAATAATATTGTAAAATCAAGTGAAAAAATATTAATGAAAGGTATTATAAAGAATATCTTAAAATATATTTGTAAAAATCAAAATACAGATTTAAGATTTGAAGATATATTTATTACCATAAAAGATGATAAAAATAAGGAAATAATTAAAGATATAGCAAATGAAGCAAAATCAATAAACATAGTTACTGATACAATTAAAAAAATGAGAAGATTATCAATAAACTTAGAAAAAGAAGAAAATATAATTTTTTCTATTTCAAACAATTGTAAAAAAGGATTAAAAAGAGCTAAAACAATAATAAATTTTGATTATACAGATGAATTTTTTGAAAAATTTAAGGTTAATAGAAATGCAATAATTATAAATTTAAATGACCATGAGTTAAAATTAGGTAATTATTATCAAGGAATAATAATTGAAAATATTGAAATTGCTTATAACAATAATGAAAAAAGCAATTATAATAAAACAAAATTATATGAATCATATATATGCAATTTAAATTATTTTTCAATACAAGAAAAATATAATGAAGATAATTGCATAATAAGTAATTTAATAGGAAAGAATGGATTTATACAAAATAGAGAGCTGAAAAAAGTTCGTACAGAGCTTGACAAATTAAGTAAAAAGGATTAAGATATTTGGGATTCAATATGATAAAAATAAACTTTTTTAAAACGGAAAGGAATGAACATATATGGAAGAAAACAAAGAGGTTATATTAACACAAGAAGGGTTTGATAATCTAGAAAAAGAATTAGAATATTTAAAAACAGAAAAAAGAGCTGAAATATCAGAAAGAATAAAAATAGCATTAGGATTTGGTGATTTATCAGAAAATTCAGAATATGATGAAGCCAAAAATGCACAAGCAGAAAATGAAGCTTTAATAGTTGAATTAGAAAATAAGGTAAGATATGCTAAAATAATAGATGAATCTGAAATAGATACAAAAACAGTACAAGTTGGAAACACAGTAAAATTGTTAGACATTGAATTTAATGAAGAAGTAACATATACAATAGTTGGTTCAACAGAAGTTGACTTAGCACAAAACAGAATTTCAAATGAATCTCCAATGGGAAAAGCTTTATTAGGAGCAAAGAAAAATCAAACAGTAGAAGTTCAAGCTCCAGCAGGAGTTATAAAATATAAAATTTTATCAATAACTAAATAATAATAAAAGAAACTTATTGCAAAGGCAATAAGTTTTTTTTGGTAATATTTAAACTGTGGATTTAAAGTAGTATTTTTATGAATATATAAATTAATGGAAAAATCTTGTAATTTACGTAAAAATTTAGTATAATAGATAACATAATTGGTTATTGGAGGAAATATGAAAAAAATTGTAAAAAATGCTATATTTATAGTAATTTTAATTGTAATAGCAATGTCAATATTTAATATATCATACGCTATGTTAAATACAGGAAATTTTTCAAAGCTAGCAACAATTAAAAATACTACAATTTTTACAAAAGATAACAATGTTAAATATTCGAATTTACAAAGTTATAAAATAGAAAATAAAGACTACAATAATTCAGCATATTATCAGACAATTAAAGTAAAAAAGAATACACCATATAAAATATCGTGTATGATAAAAACAAATAATGTAAATGTAACAAATGAAAATAAAAATGACGGTGCCAAAATTAGTATATTAAATTCTGAAGAAGAATCAACTGCAATAACAGGAACAAACGATTGGCAAAAAATAAGTTTAATGTTTAATTCAAAAAATGAGGAGAATTTGCAAATAGCTTTTATGCTAGGGGGAAATTCAGAAGAAAAATCTGCAAAAGGAACAGTATGGTTTGCAGATTTTAAAATTGAAGAGGGAAAAATAAGTTCAAACAACAACTGGAATATAGCTTGTTTTGTATTTAAAAATACAGATGTAAATATAAATAAAAATCAATATAATTATGAAATGAGTAAAAATGATATTGATCAAATAAATGATTGTATGAAAAGATTTAAATCAACATCCGAAAAATTTTCAAATGGAAATATTAATATATCATATAAAATAATTGAAATTGAAAATCCAATAAAAAGTATGTCTTATGATGACGAAAAAGGATATTATATAGATTCAAAAGACATAGCTAAAGATATTGACAAGTATTTAAATCAAAATGAATTTGACCATATATTTGTGTGTGCACGAATATCAAATGATTCATCAAAGGATTTAGTAAATAATTGGATTGGTTTAGGTAGTATGGAGTATAAAGGAATAGGGTATTCAAATATAAGAATGCCAACTTCATCTAAAAGTTATGCTTTAAAATATGATGATAAACTAAACCAATTTCCAGAGGAAGTTTTTGTGCACGAATTTTTACATACATTAGAGCGAAATTCAAAAGAATATAATTTGCAATGTCCAGAGCTACATAGTAGTAGTGATTACGGATATAAAGCAGAAAAAACAAAAAGCCTATATAATTGGTACAAAGATTATATGAGTTGTAACATAAAAAACGAGAATATAGGACTAAATAAGCAAATATATATGTACAAGCCAGTACACGAAAGTAATTTTATAAACAGTACAAAATTAAATTATTTTGATGAACCAACAGGAACAGTAGAAAAAATAAAATCAATAATAAATACTGCAAATGATACAGCAAATGCAAAAATATAAAAATGGAAGGAAATGAAATTTATAATGAAATTATCAGACTTTAATTATGATTTACCAAAAGAACTAATAGCACAAGTTCCAATAGAAAAAAGAGATGAAGCAAGATTAATGGTGCTAAATAGAAAAAATAAAACAATAGAGCATAAAGTGTTTAAAGATATAATTGATTATTTGCAACCAGGAGATTGTCTAGTAAGAAATAACACAAAAGTAATACCTGCCAGATTATATGGTAAAAAAGAGCAAACCGGAGCAAATGTAGAATTTTTACTATTAAATAGAATAGAAGGAGATACTTGGGAAGTAATGGTAAGACCAGGTAAAAAACTAATGCCTGGAGCACAAGTTTCATTTGGTGATGGATTACTAAAGGCTGATATATTAGATAAAATGGAAGGCGGAAATAGAAAAGTAGAGTTCCATTATGATGGAATATTTAATGAAATACTAGATCAAATAGGATTAATGCCATTACCACCATATATAAAAGAAAAATTAGAAAAAAAGGAAATGTATCAAACAGTATATGCTAAATATGATGGTTCAGCAGCAGCACCAACAGCAGGATTACATTTTACAGAAGAGCTATTACAAAAAATTAAAGATAAAGGTGTAGAAATAGCAAATGTTACATTACATGTAGGTATAGGAACTTTTAGACCTGTAAAAGAAGAAAATATAGAAGAGCACGATATGCACACAGAGCATTATTATATAAAAAAAGAAGATGCAGAAAAAATAAATAATGCACGAAAAAATGGTGGAAGAATAATTGCTGTTGGAACAACATCTTGTAGAGTACTAGAATCTGTTGCAGACGAAAATGGAATGGTAAAAGAAGTTGAAGGAGATACAAGTATATTCATATATCCAGGTTACAAATTTAAATGTATTGATAGTTTAATAACAAATTTCCATTTACCAGAGTCAACATTAGTAATGTTAGTTTCTGCATTAGCAGGAAGAGAATATATTTTAGATGCATATAAAGAAGCTGTAAATCAAAAATATAGATTTTTTAGTTTTGGTGATGCAATGTATATAGAATAATAAGTAAAAATATAAAACAAAAGGAGAATAAAGATGAGTCAAGCAATAACATATGAATTATTACATGAATGCAAACAAACAGGAGCTAGAAGAGGTGTAATTCATACACCACACAGTGATATACAAACTCCAGTATTTATGCCGGTTGGAACACAAGCAACTGTAAAATCAATGACACCAGACGAATTAAAAGATATGATTGATGCCAAAATAATATTATCAAATACATATCATTTATATTTAAGACCTGGTAGTAAACTTGTAAAAGAAGCTGGTGGACTTCATAAGTTTATGAACTGGGATAGAGCAATATTAACTGATAGCGGTGGTTTTCAGGTATTTAGTTTAGGAGATTTACGTACTATTTCAGAAGAAGGTGTAGAGTTTAAATCACATTTAGATGGAAGTAAACATTTCTTCTCACCAGAAAGCGTAATGGAAACTGAAAATGATTTAGGTGCAGATATAATAATGGCTTTTGATGAGTGTGTTGAATATCCTGCAACATATGAATACACAAAGCAATCAATGGAAAGAACAACAAGATGGGCTAAAAGATGTAAAGAAGCACATAAAAATACAGAAAAACAAGGTCTATTTGGAATAATACAAGGTGGATTTTATAAAGATTTAAGAGATAAAAGTTTGGAAGATTTAGTAGCAATGGATTTTCCAGGATATGCAATAGGTGGAATTAGTGTAGGAGAGCCAAAAGAAGAATTTTTAGATATATTAAGATATACAGCACCTAAAATGCCAAAAAATAAACCAAGATATTTAATGGGAGTAGGAACACCAGATTACTTAATAGAAGCGGCTCTTGCAGGAATAGATATGTGTGACTGTGTATTACCAACAAGAATTGCCAGAAATGGAACTGCAATGACATGGAATGGAAAAGTAGTAGTAAGAAATGCTACATATGAAAGAGATTTTACACCACTAGATTCAGAATGTGATTGCTATACTTGTAGAAATTATACAAAAGCATATTTAAGACATTTAGTAAAAACAAAAGAAATATTAGGTGTAAGATTATTATCAATACATAACTTATATTTCTTATCAAAGCTAATGGAAAGAGTAAGAAAAGAAATAGAAAACGACAATTTGTTAAACTTTAAAAATGAATTTTATAGCAAATATGGCTATACAGAGTAATTTAAAAGGAATTAATTATTTCTTAGAAAGGATGTAAAAATGACGCTTATAGATGAACGCGAAGTAATGTTCGAACAAGAGAAAAAGCAAAAATTAAAAAGAAACATAATAAAAATAATAGCGATATTAATAATTTTAGTAATTGTTTTATTAGTATATATAAGCACAAAAAATGCAAAAAAATTTAAAATATTAGTTGACGGAAATGAACAAACTAATATAGATAATAATTTAATTTTAAAAAATGAAAAAGGAAAAGTAGTAGAAGAAAATGGTGATATTTATATATCAGTAAGAAACTTGTCAACAATGTTAAATTATCAGTATTATAATAGTGAATATAAGAAAAAAGGTGAAGACAAAACAAAATGTCAAGTAAGAATACAAAACGAATATACATCATATATTGCAGATTCAAATAAAGTATATAAAACAATTGTAACAAAAAAAGAAGAAGATAAAAATAAAAAAAATAATCAGGAAAATGAACAAGATAATATTGAGGAAGAATACGAATATTTTACAATAAATAATAACATAAAATATGTAAATAATGAAATATATGCAAGTACAGAGGCAATAGAGCTTGGATTTGATATATCTATTTCATATGATAAAAAGAAAAATACTTTATCAATGTATTCATCAGATTATCTAGAAACTCTTGCAAAATCTAAAAGAGCAGATATAGTACCATCAACAGATTATGATTATATTAATAAAAGGTTATTAAAATATGGAATGACTATTGTTAAAGATACTGAAGGAAATTTAGGCGTAGGAAGTTACACAAATTCGGATAAATTAAATACATATGTTGCAAGCTGCAAATATTCATCAATAAAATTTAATGAAGGTGCACAAACATTAGATGTAATAACAAGTGCAGATAATAAACAAAGCGTATTGCAATTAAACTTAGATAATCAAGAAGTAGGAAAAACAATGAATTCACAGTATGATGAAATAAAAGAAGCAGATAATAGTTTTACATATTTTGTAATTAAAGACAAAGAAAAATATGGAATTATAAATTCCGATGGAAAAATAATAGTATATCCTTTATTTGAGCAAATTGGAATAGATGAAAAATTATATACAAATATAGATAATAAATATATTTTAAATAATAAATATATACCAGTAAAACAAGATGGAAAATGGGGTCTATATAGTATAGAAGGTAAAAAGCTAATAGAGCCACAATTTCAAGACATAGGCTGTACGATAGCACAAAGTGGAGATTCTGTTGATGTAATTCCAAATATAAAAGATAATATAGATGGAATAGTATTTTTATATAATAAAGAAAAATCTTTATATGGAATATATAATGCAGAAAATGGAAGTAAAATTGCGATTTCATTAGGAGAAGTATTTAAAAAATCTGAAAATAATGAAGAAAATTATTATATGAACTACGTAATAGATAAAGAAAATAATGTAGTACATACATTAAATGCACAAAAAGATATATAAGTGTTGACAAACAAATAAAAAATAGTATAATAAATACATCAAAAACATAAATGAGACAAAGTAAAATATCACTTTTTATCAGAGAGGATTAGTCACTTAGGCTGAAAGCTAATCCTAAAAAAATATTTGAAAAACTACCTCATTGTTGCCATTAATTTGGACGTATAACTTGCGTTAAAAGTATTAATTAAGTTAAAAATAGGATGGAACCGTGTTATAAAAGCACTCCTAAAGATTATATTTATTTATGGTCTTTAGGAGTTTTTTGTATGCAAAATAAAAATTTAAAAGACTATAAAGAAAGGGGAATTTTTATGATAAAAGTAGAATTAAAAGATGGCTCTATAATTGAAGTAGAGGAAGGAAAAAGCATTTTAGATGTTGCAAAACAAATAAGTCAAGGGCTAGCTCGTATGGCTATGGTTGGAAAAGTAGATGGAAAAGTTAAAGATTTAAGATTTGAATTAAATAAAGATTGCAAATTAGAAATATTAACTTTTGACAGTATCGAAGGAAAAAAAGCATACTGGCATACAACATCACATATTATGGCACAAGCTGTAATGAGATTATTTCCAGACACAAAATTTGCAATAGGTCCAGCAATAGATGAAGGTTTTTATTATGATTTTGATTCATCAGCAACTTTTAATGAAGAAGATAAAGAAAAAATAGAAGCTGAAATGAAAA
This sequence comes from Clostridium sp. CAG:492, assembly GCA_000434335.1. Taxonomy (GTDB): domain Bacteria; phylum Bacillota; class Clostridia; order TANB77; family CAG-508; genus CAG-492. Next base: position 10,481 of record FR878324.1, on the reverse strand, counting down.
AAATTATAAAAGAAGATTTACCAATAGAAAGATTTTCTTTACCAAAAGAAGAAGCTTTAAAATTAATGGAAGGACAACCATATAAACAAGAATTAATTAATGATTTACCAGAAGGAGAAGAAATTTCATTTTATAAACAAGGTGATTTTACAGACTTATGTGCAGGTCCACACTTAATGAGCACTGGAAAAATTAAAGCTATTAAATTATTAGCAAATTCAGGTGCTTATTGGAGAGGTGATGAGCATAACAAGATGTTACAAAGAGTATATGCAATTTCATTCCCAAAAGCTAGTGAATTAGAAGAATTCTTAAAATTAAGAGAAGAAGCAAAAGAGCGTGATCATAGAAAAATAGGAAAAGATTTAAAACTATTTATGACACATAAATTAGTAGGTGCAGGTCTTCCAATATATTTACCAAAGGGAGCAACAATAAGAAGATTATTAGAAAGATATATACAAGATAAAGAAATAGCCCTAGGTTATAGTCATGTATATACACCATCACTTGCTAATACTGAACTTTATAAAATAAGTGGTCACTGGGATCATTATAAAGATGATATGTTTCCAATAATGAAAATGGACACAGAAGAAATGGTATTAAGACCAATGAATTGTCCACATCATATGCTAGTTTACAAAAGCGAATTACGTTCATATAAAGATTTACCAATAAAAATTGGTGAACTTGCAAATGATTTTAGATATGAAAATAGTGGAGCAGTATGTGGACTAGAAAGAGTACGTCAAATGTGTCAAAATGATGCTCATTTATTTGTAAGACCAGACCAAATAAAAGAAGAAGTTGGAAAAGTACTTAAATTAATAGTAGAAGTATATCAAAAAGACTTCGGATTCCCAAGTTCATCATTTAAATATAGATTATCATTAAGAGATAAAAATAATAAAGAAAAATATATAGATAATGATGAAATGTGGGAAACAGCAGAAAGCCAATTAAGAGCAATATTAAAAGAGCTAAACATAGACTTTTATGAAGCAGAAGGTGAAGCAGCATTTTATGGTCCAAAGATAGATATTCAAATAAAAACAGCATTAAATCATGATATAACAATTCCAACTTGCCAATTAGATTTTGCATTACCAGATAGATTTGATTTAACATATATTGGTGAAGATGGAAAAGAACACAGACCAGTTGTTATACACAGAGCAATATTAGGATCTTCTGACAGATTTATATCATTCTTAATTGAAGAAACAAAAGGTGTATTCCCAACATGGCTTGCACCAACACAAGTAAAAATTTTACCTATAGCAGATAGTCATAAAGAATATGCTAAAAAGGTAAGAGAAGCACTTATGTTAAAAGGAATAAGAACAGAGCTTGATGATAGAAATGAAAAAATAGGATACAAAATTCGTGAAGCACAACTTGAAAAAGTTCCATATATGCTAATAATAGGTAACAAAGAAATGGAAAACGAAGAAGTTGGAGTTAGATCACATAAAGATGGTGATATAGGTGCAATGAAATTAAACGAATTTGTAGATAAAATTAAGTATGAAGTAGACAATAAGATAAATAATAAGTAATAGTAAAATAAAAAATATAGGGCATAAATATATAATATAAATACATCTATGCCCTATAAAAAATAGGATGTGATAATATGTTGGAAGAATATGAAAAATCTGAGATTGTAAATGATGTATATATGAGAAGAATAATGGAAATTATTGATAATAGTGAATCAGAAAAAGTTGTAATAGGAGAATCAGGACAGTGTATAGTGCAATTATCTGATGGTAAAAGAAGTGTAAATATTTATAAAAAAGACAATTGTTATGTTATTAATTTAGATGGAACTAATTTTATGTCAATAATTGCAGCTAAAGATGATTCATATATGTATAAAAATAAAAAATTAGGTATAGATTATAAATTAAGCCAAACTTGTTTAGATGATATGATGTATGAAGATTTGACAAAACCTTTTTTTGTAAAAAAAGTTTGTTGTAAACAAGTAAAGGATTTTAGTGAGATAGAAGCATATGTTACTGATGAAAGAGGAAAATATATATTAGTATATATTAAAAGTACTGATGATGAAGGAGCTATAACAACTGTTTACGATAAATTATTGGTGGAAATGAATGATCAAGAATTAGTAAAATTTTTGAATAAGTCAATAGATAAAGAAGACGAAAGTACAGAAAGTTACAATGATGAAGACGAATTACCAAATGATGTAGAAGACTTTGACTTTAGCAAGTATGAGGAAGAATCAGATAGAGAAGAACAAAATGAAGAATCACAACCATATAATTTAGATAATAGTGAAGAAATATATAAAGAAGTATATAAATATAACAGGGATAATTTAGTATTTGAAATTAATGGTGATGAAATTAGTGATAATGATGAACAAATTGTTGCATATCTTTTACAAGATGCATATAAAAAAATATCAGATTGTGATGAAGATTCTAGTAAGTTATCTTATGTAATTGATCGTATAATTAGATCATATGAAGTATGTATAGATGAATTTTATATAGAAGATGAAAATGTAGAAGAATTAGAGAATGGATTAAATGTAGGAAGCAAACAAGTGCCAAATGAACAAGGTGACCAAAAGCCAGAAAAATCAGAAAGTGAGCAGGAATAATAAGTTTAAATAGAGAAAAACAAAGGAGGAAAAAGATTATGATTAACAGAGCAATTATAATTGTTTTAGATGGATTTGGAGTAGGAGAGCTACCAGATGCACATGTATATGGTGATGAAGGAAGTAATACTTTGGTTGGAATATATAACAGTGAGCATCCAAATCTTCCTAATATGAAAAGTTTAGGGTTATACAATATAGATGGTGTAGACATAGTAGATAAAGCTGAAAATGTACTTGGAGCATATGGAAAGGCTACAGAAACCTGTGATGGGAAAAACAGTCCAGTAGGACATTGGGAAATGAGTGGATATATAAAAAAGCCTGGATTTAAAACATATCCAAATGCTTTTCCAAAAGAGCTTATAGATAAATTTATAAAAGAGACTGGAGTAAAAGGAATTTTATGTAATGAAGTGGGCTCTGGAACTGAAATATTAAAAAGATTTGGTGAAGAGCATGTAAAAACTGGATATCCTATAATATATACATCAGCAGATAGTGTATTTCAAATTGCAGCACATGAGGATGTTATACCAGTTGAAAAATTATATGAAATTTGTAAAGTAGCAAGGAAAATATTAGATGATCCAAAATATAATGTTGGTACTGTAATTGCAAGACCATTTATAGGTGACAAAAATGAAAATTTTGTAAGAACATATAACAGAAGGGATTTTGAATCAAATACATTTGGAAAAACAATGTTAGATGTAATTTATAATGAAGATAAAGAAGCACAAGTAATTGCAATAGGCAAAATTGAAGATTTATTTTCTGGTAGAGGAATTACAAAAGCAATTCATACAAATGGAAATGCAGATGGAATAGAAAAAACCATAGAATGTATAAAAAAAGATTCAAAAGGTTTAATATTTACTAATTTAGTAGATTTTGATATGTTATATGGTCATAGAAATAATGTAAAAGGTTATAGTGAAGCTTTAGAATATTTTGATGGAAAATTACCAGAAATAATGAAAAATATGAAAGATGATGATATGCTAATAATAACTGCAGACCACGGAAATGACCCAACAACACCAAGTACAGATCATTCAAGAGAATACACACCAATACTTGTATATGGAAAACAAATAAAACCAAATACTAATTTAGGTATAAGAAAAACATATGCAGATATATCTGCAACAATTTTAGATTTATTTAATTTAAGTAAGCTAAAAAATGGAACAAGTTTTAAAAACGAAATTTTGAAATAGATATGAATATTATAAAATTCGATAATCACAAAACATTATTAAATATTAAAAATTGCAATAAGAAAGGGGTATATAGCTATTTTTATACAAAATAGCTATATAATAGTTATGGAAATAAATGTAAGTGTATATTTTATTCTATTTATAATATATGCAATGATAGGATGGTTCATAGAAATTATAAATGGATTAATACAAACAAAAAAATTTGTAAATAGAGGATTTTTAATAGGCCCATATTGTCCAATATATGGTGTTGGAGGAATTTTAATAACACTATTATTAAGTAAATATTACGATGATCCAATAGTATTATTTTTTATGGGAATTGCAGTATGTGGTATATTAGAATATTTAACAAGCTACATAATGGAAAAATTTTTTAAAGCAAGATGGTGGGATTATAGTAAAAGAAAATTTAATATAAATGGCAGAATATGTCTTGAAACAATAATTCCATTTGGACTTTTAGGTTGTTTTATTATATATATATCAAATCCATTTTTTATTAATTTAATAAATAAAATGAATAAAAACACTATAAATATTATAGCAATAGTATTATTAGTTATTTTTATTACAGATTTTATAATATCATTTTTCATTATTTCAAGATTACGAAAAACAGCAAAAGAAGTAAATGAAAAAAATTCCGGTGATAATACAGAAGAAATAACTAAAAAAGTAAAGGAAATTTTAACAAATAAATCAATCCTTGATAGAAGATTAATAAATGCTTTTCCTAAAATAAACATAGAAAAAATAAAAGCTCGTATAAAAGAAAATACCGATAAGGTAAAAGAAACTGCATCAAAAGTAAAAGAAGAGGCGGCAGAAAAAATAAAAGAAAGCGCCGAAAGAATGAAGGAAACAACAATAAAAGTAAAAGAAGATGCAACAGAAAAAATAAAAGACGGTGCCAAAAAAGCGAAAGAAATAAGAAATATATATAAAAGGTAATAAAAGGAGAGTTAGTAATGTACTGTACATTGGAAAAAGACGGTTTTATAGGCACATTTTATCCGGGAACAAGATATAAAGAAAAAGGAATAATTTTAGTTGGTGGAAGTGGAGAAAAAAGACAACTAGTAGAAAAAAAGGCAGAAATATTATCAAAAAGCGGATTCAGTGTACTTGCACTGGGGTATTATTTATGGAAGCCATTATCAAAAAACACAGTAAACATACCATTAGATTATGTAGAAAATGCAATAGACTGGTTAAAAAATAAATGTGAAGTTAAAATTGAAAAAATTGGAATGACAGGAATATCATTGGGGGCACAATATACTTTATTATGTGCATCATATTTTAAAGAAATATCTTGTATTGTTCCAATAAGCGGTTTTGATTTTGTTGTAGAGGGATGCAAAAATATGATTATAAGACAACACAAATCATATTATAGCTATCATAATCAGGATGTTCCATATGAAAAAGCAGAATCACTTTCGCATATATTTTCAACATTAAGAAAGTTGAGAAAAAACAAAGAATATACAATGAAATCTATGAACAGATTTTATTACAACGAATGTTTTAAGCAAAGATCAGATTTAAGTAGAATAAAAGTAGAAAATATATGTGCTAATATTTTACTTATGTCACCAAAATATGATGATACTTGGCCATCTGATGAAGCATATATAAGAATTATTAATAAGCTTAAAGAGGTAAAATATCAATATAAATATCAATATAAAATATATGAAAAAGGAAGCCACCTTTTAGCAGTTCCAAAAGAAGCAATAGAGCTAATTGGGGGAGAAAAAAAATTACAAAAAATATTATCAAAATTTTTTACCATAGAAAAAAAATATCCAGAAGAGTGTGCAAAAGCAAGATTAGATAGTTGGAATGAATTGATTGATTTTTTCAAAGAATGGTAAATTATATCAAAGGTTGTCAAAGGGGAAGGTTCTTTTTGACAACCTTTTTGTTTTTTATTAAAAAGTTGCAAGTGGTTGTCAAAAAGAACCGTCCCCTTTGACAACTTTCTTTGAAAAAAACACTTGACTTAGAGCTAGCTCTAAGTGATATATATACTATATACAAAAGGAGGAAGAATAATGGAAAAAATTTTAGACAAAATTGAAAGTCCAAAAGACTTAAAACCACTATCTATAAGTGAAATGGAAGAATTAGCAGAAGAAATTAGATCTGCTTTATTAAAAAAATTAAGTATACATGGAGGTCATTTTGGTCCAAACTTTGGTATGGTTGAGGCTATAATTGCAATGCATTATGTTTTTGAATCACCAAAAGATAAGCTTGTATTTGATGTATCACATCAAAGTTATCCTCACAAAATTTTAACAGGAAGAAAAGATGCCTTTTTATATGAAGATCACTATGATGATGTAACAGGATATACAAACCCAGAAGAAAGTGAACATGATTGGTTTAATGTTGGACACACATCTACATCAATAAGTTTAGCATCAGGTCTTGCAAAGGCAAGAGATTTAAAAGGAGAAAACTATAATGTTATTGCAATTATTGGAGATGGTTCATTAAGTGGAGGAGAGGCTTTAGAAGGTCTTGACTTCGCTGGAGAGCAAAAATCAAATTTCATAATAGTTGTAAACGATAATGATATGTCAATTGCCGAAAATCACGGTGGACTATATAAAAATTTAAAAGAGCTTAGAGCTTCAAATGGAACTTGCGAATGTAATTTATTTAAAGCTATGGGTCTTGATTACGTATATGTAAATGATGGAAACAATTTGGAAAGCTTGATTGATACATTCAAAAAAGTAAAAGATATAGACCATCCAATAGTTGTTCATATAAATACAGAAAAAGGGAAAGGATATAAATTAGCTGAAGATAATAAAGAAAATTGGCATTGGACTATGCCTTTTGATATTGAAACCGGTAAGCCTACAGTTTCATTTGATGGTGAAGATTATGGAGATTTAACTGCAAAATTCTTATTAAACAAAATGAAAAAAGACGAAAAAGTTGTTGCAATAGTTGCAGCAGTTCCAACAAATATAGGCTTTACAAAAGAAAGAAGACTAGAAGCTGGAAAACAATTTGTTGATGTTGGAATAGCAGAAGAGCACGGAATTGCAATGGCATCTGGAATCGCAAAAAATGGTGGAAAACCAGTATTTGCAACTCATTCAAGCTTTATGCAAAGAACTTATGACCAATTATCACAAGATTTATGTATAAATAATAGTCCAGCAACAATACTAGTAAATACAGCATCTGTATATGGAATGAATGATGTAACACATTTAGGATTATATGATATTCCAATGATTTCAAATATTCCAAATATGGTTTATTTAGCCCCAACATCAAAAGAAGAATATTTTGCAATGTTGGATTGGTCAATAGAGCAAACAGAACATCCAGTAGCAATTCGTATACCTTGTAATGGAGTAATTTCAGATGGAAGAGCACCAGATACAGATTATAGTGATATAAACAAATTTAAAGTAGAGCAAAAAGGCGAAAAAATAGCAATATTAGCATTAGGAGATTTCTATCAATTAGGAGAAGAGCTTGCAAAAGAAATAAAAGAAAAATTAAATATAACACCAACTCTAATAAATCCAAGATATATAACAGGTTTGGATGAAGAGCTATTAAATGAATTAAAACAAAATCACAATCAAGTAATAACACTAGAAGATGGAATACTAGAAGGCGGATTTGGCGAAAAAATAGCAAGCTTTTATGGAAATACAGATATGAAAGTAAAAAACTATGGAATCAAAAAAGCATTTTATGATAAATACGATGTAAAAGAACTACTAAAAGCCAACAAACTAACACCACAACAAATATTAGCTGAAATTTAATATACAATAATAATTAGTGGAGGAAAAAAATGACAATAGCAGAAGTAAGTAAAAAATATGATTTTACACCAGATACATTAAGATATTACGAAAGAATAGGTTTGCTTACAAATATACCAAGAAATAAAAATGGAATACGTGACTATGATGAGCAATCTTGCAAAAAAATTGAGTTCATAAAATGTATGAGAAATGCAGGTGTCGAAATAGAGATATTAATAGAATATATGACACTATTAGAACAAGGAAAAAATACAGTAGAAGCACGAAAAGGTCTGCTAGAAGAACAAAGAGCGAAGTTATTAGAAAAGCAAAAAAATATAACAGAAACAATAGAAAGATTAAATTACAAATTAAAATTATATGATGAAATTGTACAGGGTAAAAGAAAAGATTTTACAGAAATTTAAGGAGGAGTTTTTATGAAAAAATTGGTTGTTTTTTATTCATATACTGGTCATACAAAGATGATTGCTGAAAATATACAACAAAAACTTAACTGCGATATTCTTGAAATTAAACCAGTTAAACCATATTCAACAGATTATCAAACTGTTGTTGATGAAGAGCAAAATAATAGTAGTGTTGGTAAAACACCAGATATTCAAAAAATTGATAAAAATTTAAATGACTATGATGAAATTATAATTGGAACTCCAGTTTGGTGGTATACAATAGCTCCAGTAATTAGAACTTTTTTAACACAAAATGATTTATCAAATAAAACAATAAAACCTTTTGCAACAAATGCAGGTTGGCTTGGACATACATTTCAAGAAATTCAAAAATTATGTCCAAATTCAAAAGTTGATAAGGGAATGAATATTGTTTTTGAAAGTTATTCAGATAATATAGTAACATCACCTGATGAAATAGAAAAATGGATAGATGAACTCTAAAATTATGTCAAAGGTGTCAAAGGGGACGGTTCCTTTTGACAACCACTTGCAACTTTTTTTGAAAACGGGGACGGGCCTTAATAAAAATTAAGGACCATCCCCGTTTTAGTATTGTTAAATTTAGTACTTTAATATATAATTTTAACAACAAAAGAAAAATATGAATTAATAAACAGGGAGGAAAAATTATATGACAAAAGACAATGAAATTAATAAAATTTTAGATAGAGCAGAAAAATATAGAAAACAACTTCATTCAACAGAAACAACTCCACAATCTTCAAGTTCAGAGGATAATTTAGAATTTGAAAAAATTTTTAAAGATTTCTTTGGAAATAAAAACTGATAATAATTAATTGAATAAAATTTATTCTTTTGCTATAATGAAAAAAACAGGAGGATAAAATAATGAAAGAAATAACAAAGGAAAATTTAAATAATATTGAATCACAGTATTTAAATAATACTGCACATACTATAACAAGAAGAGCATTAGTGAAAAGTAAAATAAGTGACTTAATAAGAGTGAATGAACAAACTGAATTTTCAAGAGATATGTTCTCAATAAACTTAAAAACTTTACCAGTAACAGATCAAAAACAAAGTGGAAGATGCTGGATATTTGCAGGATGCAATGTAATTAGAGAAAAAATTGCAAAAAAATACAATTTAAAGGATTTCGAGTTATCACAAAATTATATAGCATTTTATGATAAATTAGAAAAATGCAATTATCTATTAGAAAATATCATATCTTTAAAAGATAAAGAAAAAGATGATAGAACTTTAGATGGGCTATTAAGCAATGGAATTCAAGATGGCGGTCAATGGGATTTATTTGTAAACATAGTAAATAAATATGGTATAGTACCAAAAAGTGCATTCCCAGAAACATTCCAAAGCTCAAATACACGTGAAATTGATGGATTACTAAATAGATATATTCGTAAATTTGCATTTGAAATAAGACATAATAATGAAAATATAGATGGTAAAAAAGCAGAATGTATAGAAAACATTTATAAAATTTTATGTAGTAGCTTTGGAGTTCCACCTAAAAAATTCTCATTTGAGTATGTAGATAAAGATGATAATTACAATATAATAAAAGACTTAGATCCAATAAGATTTTATAAGGAAATAGCAGACATAAATTTAGATGATTATATAAGTATAATAAACAGTCCAACAGATGATAAACCATTTAATAAACTATATACAGTAGAGCATATTGGAAATGTAATTGAAGGAAAAGAAATATTATATTTAAACTTAGATATAAATAGACTAAAAGAATTAACAATAAATCAATTAAAAGATGGAGAGCCAGTATGGTTTGGTTCAGATTGCTTAAAAGCAAGAGATATTGATGATGGAACATGGGATGATAAATCCTTTGATATAGATACTTTATTTCAAATAAACAGCAAAATGTCAAAAGAAGCAATGCTAGATACAAGAGAAAGTGCAATGAATCATGCAATGGTAATAACAGGAGTAAATTTAGAAAATGATACACCAACAAAATGGAAAATAGAAAACAGTTGGGGTGATAAAAAAGCAAATAAAGGTTATCATGTAGCAACAGATACTTGGTTTAATAGCTATGTATATCAAGTAGTAATAAACAAAAAATATCTAACACAAGAAGAACAAAATATACTAACAACAGAAAAAATAAGATTAAAACCATGGGATCCAATGGGAACATTAGCTTAAATTTGAAATTTTCTGCTAAAATAAAAATATTTAAGAAAATTATTGTAAAATAGAGCAATTGATATTCTAGATTAATTGCTCTATTTTAGTAATTAATATGAAACTTGTCGAAAAAAGTATTGCGAAATTTCTTGAAATATCTAGCAAACTATGGTTAAATAAGAAATCATAGAAATTTGGAAAC
>FR878323.1:6427-24149 GCA_000434335.1 Clostridium sp. CAG:492 | reverse complement strand
ACTAAAAATGATAGAAAATGAAAAAGTAAAGAAAACCGAAGAAGAGCTAGAATACTTAAGTGGAGATGAAGCTGAAAGAAGAATTGCATATTTAAGAGAAACAGCCGAAATAGACAGAAAGTTTGCAATGACAGCAGCAAGAGACCAAGGAAGGGCAGAAGAAAAAATAGATGTAGCTAAAAAGATGCTAGCTGAAAATATGGATATTAATTTAATTATTAAAATTACAGGACTTACAAAAGAAGAAATCGAAAAATTGTAAATTACAAAAAATTCAAATTTCTATGTAAAGCATTGGATTTATTTTTGGCATATTAAATAAGTCCTTTGATTTATAATTAACAGATTTTATTGAAGAATAAAAAATATTTATTTTTCATCTTGCCAAAAACAAAAATAAATATTATAATACAAACAAATAAAAAAGGGAGTAGCTTATAAACTACTAATCAACAATCGCGATATAAATCTGGTTAGTAACCTTAACGGTAAGCAAGACTTTTAAAGAAGAGGTGATTTTATGTAATTTTTTCTTTAAAGGTCTTTTTTGTATCAAAAATTAAGATATATACTTGAAAAAAAATCTAAATTATTATAAAAATACATATATATTTAAAATTTACAAATGATATAAAAAAAGACAAAAGCTAAACAAAAAAAGGAGGATTTTTAATGGAAAAAAATTGGTATAATTTATCAGTTAAAGAAACAGAAACAAAGTTAGAAACAAACCTAGAAGAAGGTCTTACAACAGAGCAAGTTACAAAAGCACGCGAAAAATATGGATATAATGAATTAAAAGCACAAAAAAAGAAAAGTTTATTTGTAAAATTTTTAGAGCAATTTAAAGATTTTATGATTATCATATTAATAATAGCTGCAATAATTTCAGGTGTTATTGGATATATGCAAGGCGAAGGAATAACAGACTCGATAATTATTTTTATAGTAATAATAGTAAATGCAATTGTTGGAGTAGCGCAAGAAAGTAAAGCAGAAAAATCATTAGAAGCTTTACAAAAATTAAGTAGTCATGTGGCTAAAGTAATAAGAAATGGTAAGCTTGAAGTAGTACCATCAAAAGATTTAGTACCAGGAGATGTTGTAGTATTAGATACGGGAGATTATGTTCCAGCAGATTTAAGAATAATTGAAGCTGTAAATTTAAAATCACAAGAAGCATCATTAACAGGTGAATCACTTCCAGTTGAAAAAATGTCAAATGAAATAGATAGTAAAAAAATTGGTATAGGTGATAGAAGCAATATGCTATTTTCATCATCACTAATAACATATGGTCGTGGAAAAGGTATTGTTGTAGAAACTGGTATGGAAACAGAAGTTGGTAAAATTGCTGGAATTATAAGCAATACAATTGAAACAGAAACACCACTTCAAACAAAATTAAATAAATTAGGAAAAACACTTGGTATTGCTGCAATTGTAATTTGTTTAGTAATTTTTGGAATAGGATTATTATACAAAAAAGACCCAATTGAAATGTTTATGACAGCAGTTAGTTTAGCTGTTGCTGCAATTCCAGAGGGACTAGCAGCTGTATCAACAATTGTTCTTGCAATTGGAGTACAAAGAATGGTAAAAAAACATGCTATTGTTAAAAAATTGCCAGCAGTAGAAACACTTGGTAGTGCAAGCGTAATTTGCTCTGATAAAACAGGAACATTAACTCAAAATAAAATGACTGTTAAAAAGATTTTCTATGATGGTAAATTAGAAAATATAGGAGCAATAAATCAAATTTCACCAGATTTACAAGAGCTAATTTATATAAGTATGATGTGTAATGATACAAAAGTTGGTGCAGATAATAAATTAACAGGTGACCCAACAGAAACAGCTTTAATAGATATGGGATTTACTTTAGATTTTCAACCATCTATATTTGAAGAAATGCCAAGAGCAAAAGAAATACCATTTGATTCAGATAGAAAATTGATGACAACAGTAAATAAAAGAGATGGAAAATATTATGTATTTACAAAAGGTGGAATTGATGAATTATTAAAAAGATGTAATAAATATCTTATTAATGGTGAGGTAAAAGATGATTTAAATAATTATATTCCGGAGATTAAAAAACATAATGAAGATATGGCAAGTGATGCATTAAGAGTTCTTGCAATGGCTTATAAAATTTTAGATCATGAACCAACAGATGAAGAAATGAAAAATATGGAAAGTGATTTAATTTATGTTGGTATGGTTGGTATGATAGATCCACCAAGAGAAGAAGTTAAAGTTGCGGTTGAAAAATGTAAATCTGCAGGTATTAAAACAGTAATGATTACTGGTGACCATAAATCAACAGCGGTAGCAATTGCAAAAGATTTAGGAATTCTTTGTGAAGGTGATAAAGCAATAACAGGTAGTGAACTTGAAGAAATGTCTGATGAAGAGCTAATTAAAAACGTTAGACATTATGCTGTATATGCTCGTGTTTCACCAGAGCATAAAGTTAGAATTGTAAAAGCTTGGCAAGCAAATGGTGAAATTGTTGCTATGACAGGTGATGGTGTAAATGATGCACCAGCTTTAAAAACAGCAGATATAGGCTGTGCAATGGGAATTGTTGGTACAGATGTATCAAAAGAAGCTGCAGATGTAATTTTAACAGATGATAATTTTGCAACAATAGTATCTTCAGTAGAAGAAGGTAGACGTATATATGATAATATATTAAAAGCAATTCAATTTTTATTATCAAGTAATGTTGGAGAAATAATTGTATTGTTTGTGGCAATATTAATAGCACCATTACTAAGCTCAAAATATGGTATTGATATTAACTATATTACACCATTGTTACCAGTACAGATATTATGGATAAATTTAGTAACAGACTCATTACCAGCATTAGCATTAGCTGTAGATCCTGCAGAGCGAGATATAATGAAACGAAAACCAGCTAAAAAACAAAAAGGAATATTTACAAAAGGTATGACTTGGAGAATCGTATATCAAGGTTTAATGATTGGTTTTATAACACTAGCAGCATTTATAATTGGTATTGCAACTCCTGATGAAAAACTTCCAGATATGATTGAAATTGAAGGAAAATATTATAATGTACAAGAAGTAGATAATGTAGAGCAAAAAATTGCTGATGGTGCAAAATTATTAGATAAACAACAGGTTAAAGTAGAAATTGGTCAGGCAATGGCCTTCATAGTATTGGCATTAAGTGAATTAGTTCATGTATTTAATATTAGAAATAACAAAAAATCTATATTCAAAACTGGAATAGGTGGAAACAACTGGTTATTTGGAGCAATTGCAATAGCAGCAGCATTAGTATTTGTAATATTACTAATACCAGAATTAAGGCATGTATTTAGTATACCAGTATTACCAAAATCTAATATAATTGAGACAGTATGTTTAGTATTAGCACCTATAGTTATTGTTGAAATATTCAAGTTATTTAAAATAAATACTGCAAAAGATGAAGAATTTTAAGTGAAAATAATGTGGTAAGTCAGAGCTCAATATAAAAGCTCTGACTTATATATTTTCCAAAATTAAATTGGTATTTTGCATAAATAATACGAATTCTACCAACAGTCGATTGCCAAAAAATCAGCCGAATGGTAATATACAATTATAACAAAAGTAGGAGGGAAAAATATGAAAATGAAAATTTTTATAGGAATTATTGTAGCTTTAATTATAATTGTAACAGGAATTTGTGGTTTTTTATATCTAAAAAATAACTCAGAAAAACCAGAGGATGTTTTAACGAAATATATGTCATACATAAATGAAGAAAATTACTCAGAAATGTACAATTTACTAACAGATGATTCAAAACAAAGTATTACTCAAGAAGACTTTATAAAAAGAAATAAGAATATTTATAATGGAATTGAATCTGCCAATTTAACAATTGAATTAAATGAGGTAGAAAAAATTGATTCAAATAGCGCAAATATTACATATACTACATCAATGGATACAGTTGCTGGCAGTTTAAATTTCAAAAATATAGCGACTCTTACTAAAAAAGATGGAAAATATTATATTAATTGGTCATCAAATTTAATTTATCCTAATTTAAATAATCAAGATAAAATAAAAGTTAATGTTCATCAAGCAAGAAGAGGTAATATATATGACAGAAACAATAACGAAATTGCATCAGAAGGTGTTGTATCATCTGTTGGAGTAGTAAGAGGAAAATTAAATTCTGATACAAAAGAATCAGATATAAAATCAATTGCAGATTTACTAGAAATATCTGAAGACACAATAAATAAAGCTTTAAATGCTTCTTATGTAAAAGATGATATGTTTATACCATTAAAAAATGTTTCTAAAGACAATATTGAATTAAAACAAAAATTATTACAAGTAAAAGGTGTAAAAATAACAGATGTACAATCAAGAGTATATTCATATGGAGAGGCGCTTGCTCATCTTATTGGATATGTACAAAATATTACAGCAGAAGAGCTAAAAGAAAATGCTGGAAAAGGATATACACAAAATAGTAAAATTGGAAAATCAGGTTTAGAAAAAATATATGAAGATAGGCTAAAAGGAACAAATGGAGTAGAAGTTTATATTGTAGATAACAATAATAATAAAAAAGAAACAATAGCACAAACAATAGAAAAAGATGGTGAAGATATAAAATTAACAATAGATATAAATATTCAAAAAGATGCATATGAGCAGTTTAAACAAGATAAATCAGCATCTGTTGTAATGAATCCAAAAACAGGGGAAATTTTAGCTTTAGTAAGCACTCCTGCATATAATGCAAATGATTTTTTGTTTGGAATGAGTAATCAAAAGTGGGAAACAATACAAAATGATGAAAATAAACCTTTATATAATAGATTTTTAGGTAAATTTGTGCCAGGTTCATCATTTAAGCCAGTAATAGGTGCAATAGGCCTTACTACAAATAAATTTAGTGCAGATGAAGATTTGGGACCAAGTGGAAATAGCTGGCAAAAAGATTCAAGTTGGGGTGATCATTATGTAACAACACTTGCAACATATTCAAGACCAGCGATATTAAAGAACGCATTAATATATTCTGATAATATTTATTTTGCCAAAGCTGCACTAAAAATAGGTGGAGATACACTAAAATCTCAATTTGAAAAGTTAGGATTTAATAAACAAATAGATTTGGGTTTACAAACAACGCCATCTCAATATGCAAATAATAATACATTTAGTTCAGAAGGAGCAATAGCAGATACAGGATATGGACAATCAGAAGTTCTAGTCAATCCAATTCATATGGCATCAATATATTCTGCTTTTGTAAATGATGGAAATATGATAATGCCATATATTGAATATAAAGAAAATAAAAATCCAGAATATTTAGTAAAAGATGCTTTTTCGAAAGATTCAGCAAATGAAATAAAACAAGATTTACAACAAGTTGTAGATGATCCAGCAGGAACAGCAAATTCAGCCAAAATATCTGGAATAAAATTAGCAGGAAAAACTGGAACAGCAGAAATAAAAAAATCGAAAGAGGACATAGAAGGAACAGAAATAGGATGGTTTAATGCTTTTATAGCTGATGAAAATAGTAGTGAACAGTTACTAATGATTAGTATGGTAGAAGATGTAAAAAATAGGGGTGGAAGTCACTATGTAATACCAAAAGTTAAATCTATTTTTGAAAAATATGGGAGATAATATAAGTTAAACAATTTTATTAAATAATTAGCTAATTACAAAAATATGATGTATAATAATTTTGCAAAAGCTAATTATTTTATTTATGTATAAATGAATAAATTATTATTAATACTATAATAAAAAATATTAATAAACTGGAGGTAAAAATATGATTAAACATATAAATAAAGAAAATTTTAAAACTGAAATTTTGGATTCTACAGAGCCAATATTGGTAGATTTTTTTGCAACATGGTGTGGACCTTGCAATATGTTAAGTCCAATACTTGAAAATATATCAAATACAAGAGCAGATTTTAATATAGCTAAAGTAAATATTGACGAATTAAGAGATTTAGCAATAGATTACGAAGTAGAAGTTGTTCCAACACTACTAATATTCAAAAACGGAAAAGTAGTAGGCAGAATAGAAGGCCTAGTAAGCGAAGAAGAGATAGTAAATAAGGTTCAAGAATGCAAATAAATAATTTTAAATAATTTAAATTAAGGAGTCAAAGATGAAAGGTTATATAATAAACCCAGACAAAGAATATACTCAAAAAATAATAGAAGGTATATACAAAAAAGATGGTCATTGCCCTTGTAGAGTATATGCAGATGAAACAACACTATGTCCATGTGACCAATTTATAAATGAAGGAATATGTAAATGTAATTTGTATGTAAAAATACAATAAATTACTAACAAAAAAATTGACAAATGTATACAAAAAGTAATATAATGTATACAAAGATACTAAAGGAGGTTAGGTAAAGATGTCTACAGTAAGAATAAATGATGAAATAAAAAAAGAAGTAACTCCAATATTAGATAGCTTAGGAATATCTTTAAGTGAAGCAATTAATATGTTTTTGCATCAAATAAAATTAAATAATGGAATACCATTTAGCTTAAAAATAAAAGGTGCTGTCGAATTAAATGACGGAAATGGTTCATATATATGTGAAGATGGTTATGTACATGACTATAGTAAGATAGACCTTAAAAAACTAGAAGAAGAAGCAAAACAAAATAAATCCTATAATAGTGTGGAGGAAATGTTTAACGATTTAGAGGGAGAGTAGATAATGTATAAAATTGAGGTTACTAATAGATTTAAGCAAAGTTTAAAAATTTTAAAGAAAAGACGGAGTAAAAATAGAAATAATTAAAGAAGTAATAACAACATTATCTAAGGGAGAAACATTACCTGCAAAATATAAAAATCATCCGTTACAAGGTAAATATAAAGGTTTTTATGATTGCCATATATTACCAGATTTAGTATTAATATATAAGATTGAAAAAGATAAACTCATTTTAATTTTATTTGATATTAATACACATTCAAATTTATTTTAAAAAAATCATTATTTTCAAAAAAAATAGTGACATAAACCAAATTTTGAGTTAATATATATAAATGTAAGCCAAAATATAAGAAATAAAATACAAAAGAATATACAAACCAAAGAAGAAGGGAAGATTTTATACAATGATACAATATATTAACAAAATACCAACAAAAATAGAATATTTTGAAATGCTAAGAACAATATGCGAGTATCCAGAAATAGATGTATCCGAAATAAGCCAAGAGCTAGATGGAGCACTAACTGCTGTATGTGCATATAATGGTGAAAGAATGATAGGAATGGGTCTAGTAAAAAAAGAGCAAAAATATCTTTGCATAGAAGATTTAATTGTAAATTCAGAGCCATTAAAAGAAGAAATACAAAACAATATAATAGTAAGACTAATGAAACAGGTAAATCAGATGAAGTATTATGATGTAACTGTAAGAGATTGTTTAGATATGCAAGAAGAACAATCAGATAGTATGGAAGAAAATGACGAAAATGCAAATCAAAATGTTGGTGCATAAAAAATAATAAATTTAAAAAAAATATTACACGAAATTAAATTTTGTGTTATAATAGATAAGCTGTAAAAAAAGCAATTAGCAATTGCTTTTTTATTTTTGCACAAAAAAATTAAGAAAGGAAGATGAAAAAATGAATCAGGAAGAAAATATTCTAGGAACAGAAAAAATAGGAAAATTAATGAGAAAATTTTCTATTCCATGTATAATATCACTATTAGTAAACTCGTTATATAACATAGTCGATCAAATATTCATAGGATGGAAAGTTGGAACTTTAGGAAATGGAGCAACAAATGTAGTATTCCCATTAACAATGATATGTTTAGCTTTTTCATTAATGTTTGGTGATGGAAGCTCAGCATTTTTAAATTTAAAATTAGGACAAAAAAAGCAAGAAGAGGCAAGTAAGGGTGTTATAAATGGAATAATATTATCTACAATAATGGCAATATTAATATGTGTATTAAGTATAATATTTTTACCACAAATATTAAATGTTTTTGGTTGTACAGATGTACTAAGACCATATGCATTAGATTATGGATTTATAATAGTTATTGGATTACCATTTATGATGATAGGAACAACATTAAATTCAATAATAAGAGCTGATGGAAATCCCAAATTTGCTATGACATCAATGATAACAGGTGCTGTATTAAATATAATATTAGATTATATACTTATGTTTGTAATTCCAATGGGAGTAAAAGGTGCAGCAATAGCAACAGTTATAAGTCAAATAGTTACAGCAGTTTTAAATATAACACATTTAAGAAAAATGAAAAATGTTAATATAACAAAAAAATCATTAAAATTAGAAGGTTCAATATGCAAGAATGTATCAATGCTTGGAATAAGCAGTTTTATTACTCAAATGAGCATTGTAGTTGTAATGGCATTTGAAAATAACTTATTAGGAAAATATGGAGCAAGTTCAAAGTATGGAGCAGAAATTCCAATAACAGTACTTGGAATTGTAATGAAAATAAGCCAAATATTAAATAGTATAATAATTGGTATAGCAGCAGGTGCTCAACCAATTGTTGGATATAATTATGGTGCAGGTAAATATGACAGAGTAAAGAAAACATTAAAAACTGTATTAGGATTAAGTTTAATAATAAGTACAATAGCATTTTTATTATTCCAATTAATTCCAGATAAATTAATTTCACTATTTGGAAATGGTGATGATAATTACATAGAATTCGCTTGTTTAGCATTTAGAACATATTTAATGTTATGTATATTTAATGGTGTTCAAATACCATCAGGAATATTCTTCCAAGCAATTGGAAAAAGTGTAAAAAGTGCGGTATTATCAATATCAAGACAAATTGCATTTTTAATACCAAGTATGGTTATTTTAGGTCACTTGTATGGAGTAACAGGAGTATTATCAGCAGGACCAGTTGCAGATGGATTAGCATTTGTAATTGCAACAATATTACTTATAAAAGAGGTTCGTTCATTAGGTAAAAAAGCTAATGCAAGCAGTACTTTACCAGATGATACAAGTACAGATAATAAATTAGAAAAACATACAGTAATAACAATTTCAAGAGAATATGGCTCTGGAGGAAGATATATTGGTAGATTAGTTGCTGATAAATTAGGAATTAAATTTTATGATAGAGACTTAGTTGAAAAATTATCAGAAAAAACAGGATTATCAACAGAATATATTGAAAACAATGAGCAAAAAAGAGGAATGTTAGATGCATTAAATAGTGGATGCTATTATAATTTAACAAATGCAGATGAATTATTTGTTCAAGAGTCAGAATTAATAAATGATTTAGCTAAAAATGAGTCTTGTGTAATAATAGGAAGATGTTCAGATTTTATTTTAAAAGACAATAAAGATGTAATAAACATATTTGTATATAGCACAATGGAAAATAAAATAGAAAGAGCTGTAGAAAGATATAATTTAAGCAAAAAAGAAGCTGAAAAAGAAATAAAAAATATAGACAAATTAAGAAGTAATCACTACAAACACTACACAGGAAAAGTATGGGGCGAAAACAAAAACTATGATTTATGTATAAACAGCGATACTTTTGGGGTAGAAAAAGCAGCTGATATGATATGTGAAATTGCAATGAAAAAATAAAAAATAAACCAAATTGCTAATAGGCAATTTGGTTTATTTTTTTATATAGGCAGAATTTCACATTTAAAATAGTAATTCATAAAATACAAAGAGCAATAAAATGAAAGGAAGTAGGCTTATGCAAATTCAAAAAAGAATAATACAAAAAGAGCTAAAATATGAAAATGTGGTAGTTTTAAAATATCATATAGAATATCCACGAATAACAAATGAAAGTAATAATATACCATCAATGAAATTTAATATATATAATGAGCAAATAGCAAAGCAAATACAAAGAAAAGCAGAAAATGAATTATATAAAGAAGCAGTTGAATTATATAAATATAATAAAAAGAATAATTACCCAATAATGGTATATGAAATATATAGAACATTTGAAATTACATTAAATACAAACAATACAATAAGTTTGTATGCAGACGAATATGTATTCACAGGAGGTGCACATGGAACAACAACAAGAACATCACAGACTTGGAATATGACCAATGGAAGATTGATAAACTTATATGAATTATATAGAGGAAATCCATATTTTATATTAGATATATTAAAAGAAATTTCAAAACAAATAAATCAAAATAAAGAAATATATTTTGAAGAGGCTTGTTGTATGGCAATAGATAATTTTAATCCACAAAACTTTTATTTAACAACAAATGGAATTGTAATTTATTATCAACAATATGATATAGCCCCATATTCATCTGGGATACGTACCTTTGAAATAAAACAATAAAATAATCCTATTAAATTACATATTATTTTAAAATTATATGAAAGGAATGAATTTTATGATAAAAAAGATTGATTTACCATATCCGTTAGATGCATTAGAGCCATATTACAGCAAAGAGACTTTAAAAGTACATTATGAAACACTATATACAGGTTATGTAGAAAACACAAACAAAACGTTAGAAAAATTGCAAAAAGCAAGACAAAATAATGATTATAGTAATATAAAATGCCTAGAAAAAGATTTAAGCTTTTATGGTTCAGGTGCAATACTACATCAACTTTTTTTCGAGAATATGGGAATTCCAATTCCAACAAATCCAAGTATATGTTTAATGGAACAAATAAATAAAGATTTTGGAAGTTATGAAAAATTCAAAAATCAGTTTACAGAAGCATCAAAAGCAGTAGAAGCTTCACGGTTGGGGAGTGTTAGCGTGGGTTCCAAAATTTAAAAAGCTAGAAATACTTCAATGTGAAAAACATCAAAATTTAACATTATGGGGTTGTAAACCAATATTTGTAATAGATATGTGGGAGCATTCTTATTTTTTACAATACAAAGCAAACAGAGCTGAATATATAAATGCATTTTGGAATATTGTAAATTGGAATGTTATAAATAAACGTTTTGAAAAAATTAATATAAACCAAAGATGAACTAAAAATCCATTTCATTCATAAAATATTATAAAAAATGGAGGGATGAAATGGCAAAAATAATAGTATATAACAATAGTACAGATAGAATGGAAACATATTACAGAGGAGAAAGCCAATCAATGCCATATAATGCAAATGGCACATTATTGGTAAGAGAGTTTAGAGGAGCAAGTAATAGTTCAACATTATGGACAACAAAAAATACAATGCTTTCGTGGAATTCACAAAGATATTTATTTGGTGCTCCAATACCTGTAGGATATGCATTTAGAAGACCTTGGGAAGGTCGGTCATACAGGTCAAAGCCAACATTTTGCTGGAACTGCATTTGATGTTGGGCAGGGATGGACTAATGCTAAAAGAGCAACATTAAGAACAAGTGCAAGAAATTCTGGATTGTGGAATTATATAGAGCCAGTAAGTATATCACCAACTTGGGTACATTTTGATAGAAGACAATCGCCACCAGCATGTTCAGCAGGAGGATATCCTCAAATAAAACAGGGAAGTTTAAGTGTATATGTTCTAATAGCACAAGATGATTTAAATACACTTGGTTTTAGTACAGGAAGCTTAGATGGAATTTTTGGCACAAAAACTAAAAATGCTGTAATTAGATATCAAAGAAGTAGAGGGCTAACAGCAGATGGAATAATAGGATGCAATACATGGAGGTCATTACAAGAAAATGTTGTTGGAACAGGAAGAACAAGTACAACATTAGATTAAAATTTTAAAGTGATATTTTCATAAAAATATTTGACAAATAAACCAACTTAATAGATAATATATCTAGAAAAAATCCAAAGATAAATTAAAGAATACAAAGGAGGAAATTGAATAAAATGTACATGTTTAATAAGATAACAGTAATGCCACAACTACCAGAAAGAATAAGAGGTTTGTCAATAATTGCAAACAACTTATGGTGGTCATGGAATACGGAATTTTTAAAATTATTCAAAACAATTGATATAGACTTATGGGAAAGAGTAGAAAAAAATCCAATAAAATTTCTGAACTTAGTATCACAAGATAAATTAGATTCAATAATAGAAAACAAAGAATTTTTAAAGCAATATGATGAAATATATACTAACTTCAAAAACTATATGGAGAGTAGAAATACTTGGTTTACAAAAAAATACCCAAATAATCAAAAGGATCTAATAGCATATTTTTCAGCTGAATATGGTTTAGATGAAATATTGCCAATATATTCTGGAGGACTTGGTATATTATCAGGAGACCATTTAAAATCAGCAAGTGATTTAGGTATACCATTAGTTGCAGTAGGATTATTATATAAAAATGGATATTTTCATCAAGAAATAGATGGAAGAGGAGTTCAAAAAGATACATACAAAAAAGCAGACATAAGTACTCTTCCAATATTACCTGTAAAAGATGAAAAAGGTAAAGATTTATATATTGATTATGAACTACCAAAGGGAACATTATACTTAAAAGTATGGAAAATAAATGTAGGAAGAACAACTTTATATTTATTAGATTCAGATATAGACAAAAATATAGCTGAATACAAAAAAATAACATTAAATTTATATGGTGGAAATCAAGAAGATAGAATAAAACAAGAAATTGTTTTAGGAATGGCTGGAACAAAACTATTAAAAATATTAAATATTAAGCCAACAATATATCATATGAATGAAGGCCATTCGTCATTTTTAACAATAGAGCTTATAAAAAATACAATGGAAGAAAAACAAGTTTCATTTAATATAGCAAAAGATATAGTATCTTCTAAAACTGTATTTACAACACATACACCAGTACCTGCTGGTAATGATATATTCCCATTAAATTTAGTTGAAACATATTTTGGTGGTATATGGAATAAACTTGGAATTTCTAAAGAAGAATTTTTAAGAATGGGAATGGTACCAAATGCTAATATAGAATCAAGTGGATTCAATATGGGTGTTTTAGCGTTAAAAATTGCTGGAAAGAAAAATGGAGTTAGTAAACTGCATAGGGAGGTTTCAAGTGAATTATTTTCTGATGTATGGCCAAATATAATTTCAAATGAATTCCCTATTACATATGTAACAAATGGTATACATACTTGTTCATGGTTAGCACCAAATTTAAAGAGATTGTATAATAAATATTTAATACCATTTTGGCAAGATTCAATACATAATGATAATGTTTGGGAAAATATAAAGGATATTCCAAATGAGGAATTATGGGAAGCTCATATGGATAGAAAGAAGAAACTTTTAAATTTAGTAAAAGATAGCACAACAAAAAGATTAAGAAGAAGCGGATATTCATATGAACAAATAAATAAAATAGTAGGAAATTTGAATCCAAATGCATTAACAATTGGTTTTGCAAGAAGATTTGCAACATATAAAAGAGCAACATTAATATTTAAGGATTTAGAGCGAATAACACAAATATTAAATGATGAGCAAAGACCAGTACAATTAATCTTTGCTGGAAAAGCACATCCAATAGACCAAGCAGGACAAGATCTAATAAAATATATACATGAAATTTCATTAAAACCACAATTTATAGGAAAAATATTCATCTTGGAAGATTATAATATAGGAATGTCAAGATACTTAGTAAGTGGAGTAGATGTATGGCTTAATAATCCAAGAAGACCATTAGAAGCATCAGGAACAAGCGGTCAAAAAGCATCTGTAAATGGTGCGATAAACTTTAGTGTATTAGATGGCTGGTGGGCAGAAGGATATAATACAAAAAATGGTTGGAAAATAGGTTCAGAAGTAAATTATGATAATTATGAAGTTCAAGATAACGAAGATAGTGAAAGTTTATATTCAACTTTAGAAAAGAAAATAGTACCAACATACTATAATCAAAATGAAGATGGTATATCAGAAAAATGGCTTGAAATGATGAAAGAATCAATATCATCAACAGGTGGAAAATTCAGTACATCAAGAATGTTAGTAGATTACATGGAAAAATTATATATTCCATTATGTAATTTGACAAATAAATACTATACAGACTTAGGAAAAGTGACTGAGTTTAATGAGTGGAAAAAAGAAGTATCATCAAATTGGAACAATATAATAATATCTCAAGAAGATGAACACAACATAAATAATAAAGTAATAGATGCAGGAAATACAATAACAGTATCATGCAAAGTAAAATTGCCAAATATAGATAAAGATAATATACAAGTACAAGTATATTGTGGAGAAATATTAGACAACGGAAAACTAGACAATGTGACAATAACAAATATGACATTAAAAGATTCAAATGACACTGAAAAAATATATTCATATGAGGCAAAAGTAACACTAAAAACTGGAGGAAATTATGGATATACATTTAGAGTAATGCCACAAAACAAAATGTTATTAGATTCAGAAAACTTAGACTTAGTAAAATGGTTATCAAATAATGGTGACATAGTAAGAAATTAAAATTTATATGAAAACGATAAAAAGTGATTAAATATGAAGTAACCCTAATTATTAGACAAAAAGTTTAATAATTAGGGTTTACTTCGTATTTAAGGGCTTTTTTGTATTTTTTTTAATAAAAGTTGATTACTGCAGATTTCAATGATAAAATAAACACAAAATACAAACAATATAACAAATGAATAATAAAGAGGAAAAAATTATGAACATAAAAAAATTTAATTTTAAAGAAAAATGGGCCATAATAGATAGGCTATTTAAAAATATGGATAATGATCATATTAGCGAATATTCAGCTCAATGTTCATACTATACAATATTATCATTTATTCCATTTATAATTTTATTAATAACAATGATTCAATACACAAGTATAGAACAGCAAGCATTATTAGAAGCAATATCAAAAATAATACCTGCAAGTATGAATGAAATGGTATTAGGAATTGTAAGAGAAGTGTATTCAAAATCAATAGGAACAATATCTATATCTATAATATTCACATTATGGTCAGCAGGAAAAGGCTTATATGCATTGACAAAAGGTCTACAAGGTGTATACAAAGTAAATAGTGAAGAGCAAATAAATGTAATATATTTACGAATAAAAGCAATAGTAGAAACAATTATATTCATAATGTTATTAACAATTGGATTAGTACTATTAGTATTTGGAAAGAGTTGGATATCAATAATACAAAGCCATTTTGGAGCTTTTGAAAATTTTAATACAATATCAGAAATAATAACAGAAATTGCATTTATATTTGCAACATTTATAATATTCTTATTATTATATAAATTTATGCCTAAAAGAAGAGTAACATTTAAAAGCCAAATATGGGGAGCAGTATTTGGAGCAATTGCTCTAAATGTTGTGTCATTTGTATTTTCAAAATATTTGGATATATTCAAAGGTTTTTCAATAACATATGGAAGTTTAACAACACTAATGTTAGTAATGATGTGGACATATTCATGTTTTTACACAGTATTTTTAGGAGCAGAACTTAATAAAATATTGAATATATTGAAAATAAGAAAGATGGCAGTAAAGAAATTAAATAATTAAAATAGTGATCATATTTTTTGAAAATTTTATTTATAAATAGAAAAAATAGGTTTATAGGTAAAACCAAAGCAGAAAAAACCTAAATATATTACACAAGGAATGATTCTTAAAATGCAAGAAATACCACAATTTTTATATAAAAAATTGCAAAGTCAATATGGTGAAGAATTAACCAAAAAAATAGCAAATGGATATTCAAAGCAAAGATATGCAACTTTAAGAGCAAACACAATAAAAACAGAGGCAAATAATGTGGCAAAAGAGCTACAAAAAGCTGGAATAAAATTTGATAAAGTAAATTGGAGTGATAATGCATTTATAATAAAAAATGCCACAGAAAGTGATATCAGAAATCTATCAATATATAAAAATGGTGAAATATATATGCAAAGTTTATCATCAATGATACCAGCAATAATATTATCACCAAATGCAGGAGAAAATATATTAGATATGACTGCAGCACCAGGAGGAAAAACAACACAAATAGCTGCACTTTCAAATAATCAATGTTTTATAACAGCATGTGAAAAAAATAAAATACGATTAGATAGACTAAAATACAACCTAGAAAAACAGGGAGTAACAAGCACAAATGTAATGAATATAGATGCACGAAAATTAGACGACTTTTTCTCTTTTGATAAAGTTCTATTAGATGCTCCATGCAGTGGAAGTGGGACATTAAATACAAATGACAAGAACTTAGAAAAATACTTTACAAAAGAGCTAATACAAAGATCAGAAAAAACACAATCTGAATTATTACAAAAAGCAATAAATGTCTTAAAACCTGGAAACGAAATGGTATATTCAACTTGTTCAATATTACAAGAAGAGAATGAAGAAAATATACAAAAATACATAAAAAAAGGATTAGTAGAAATAGTACCAATAAATTTAATGCAATATGAAGAAATACCAAAACTACCAACAAAAATAGAAGGTACAATGTGCATATGCCCTGACGAACTATATGAAGGATTTTTTGTAGCTAAATTAAGGAAAAAAACAAAATAACTGTTGTATCAACGAAATATTGGTGATATAATAACAAATGTCAATTTTAGTAACAAATGGAGGTAATAAAATGATAAATACTAAAAGAACAAAAATTGTATGTACAATAGGACCAGCCACAAATGATGTTGAAATATTAAAAAAGATGATACTTGCAGGAATGAATGTTGCAAGATTAAACTTTTCTCATGGTTCATTTGCTGACCAAGAAGGTTTTTATAACAAAATAAAACAAGCAAGTGCAGAAGTTGGTTTACCAGTAGCTATACTTTTAGATACACAAGGACCAGAAATAAGAACTGGAAAATTAGTAGAAAATCCAGTAACTTTAAAAGCTGAAGAAACATTTACATTAGTAAATGACGATATAATAGGTGATAACACAAAAACATCTATTACATATAAAGATTTATACAAAGATGTAGAGCCAGGAACAACAATATTAATTGATGACGGAAAAATAGAATTAGAAGTTGAAAAAATTGAAGGCAAAGACATAGTTTGTAAAGTAATGAATGGTGGAGATTTAGGAAATAGAAAAAGTATAAATGTACCAGGAAGACATATCAATTTACCAGCATTAAAAGAAAAAGATATAAACGATTTAATTGACGGATGTAAATATGATTTTGACTACATAGCAGCATCTTTCATAAGATCAGCTGATGATGTTAAAGCAATTCGTAAAGTATTAGATGAAAATGGCGGAGAAAAAATAAAAATAATATCAAAAATAGAAAGCCAAGAAGGAATTGATAATTTTGATGAAATATTAGAAGTATCAGACGGAATAATGGTAGCTCGTGGAGATATGGGTGTTGAAATACCAATGGAAGAAGTTCCAATTGTTCAAAAGCAATTAATAAAAAAATGTAATACAGCAGGAAAAATTGTAATTACAGCAACACAAATGTTAGAATCAATGACAACAAACCCACGTCCAACAAGAGCTGAAGTAAGTGATGTTGCAAACGCAATCTTTGATTTAACAGGTGCAGTAATGTTATCTGGAGAAAGTGCAATGGGAAAATACCCAGTACAATGTGTTGAAACAATGTCAAGAATAGCTCATTCAATTGAAAAACAAATAAGTTATGATAAGAGAATAGCAAGAAGA
>FR878323.1:5921-6322 GCA_000434335.1 Clostridium sp. CAG:492 | reverse complement strand
TTAGGAGCAAAAGCAATATTTGCTTACACAGATGCTGGAAATACACCAAGAATAATATCAAGTTTATTACCAACATGCCCAATAATAGCTGTAACAACAGATGAAAAAACATACAGACAATTAGCTATTGTTGCAGATGTTATTCCATTATTAATAAATGAAAAAGAAGAGCCAAGAGATATAATTGAAAAAGGAATTGAAAAAGCAATAGAGCTAAACTTAATTCAAAAAGGAGATGTATTAGCAATAGCTGGAGGAGATAAAATATTACCAAATAGCGAAGCATCAATGAACAGAACAATAGGCGGAATAATCAAAGCCTAAAAAAAAGACTGAAACATTTAATGTTTCGGTCTTTTTGAAATTTAAAGTGCTTGAAGAGAAAAAGTAGGGAAAAGAGA
>FR878323.1:2430-5833 GCA_000434335.1 Clostridium sp. CAG:492 | reverse complement strand
TAATGTTGCAAAAATATTACAGATGTGGTATAATTAGGTATACGATGGAAGGTGATAGTATGGTAATTTTATATATATTATATTTAGTTTTATTTGTTGTAACAGCAATATTTGGAATTGTTTGTGTAAAAATTAAATTAGCAGGAATGAATGTGAAAGACTTTTTTGAATTTATTTTGGCAATAAACGATTTAGATAGTTTATATGTTTATTCAAAGAGCAATAGAAAAATGACTAAAAATGAACAAACAATGTTTTTAAAAGAGGCAGAAAAAGTATTTTCAATATTTGAAAAAATTCCATCAATGATATGGGAAGATGAGTACGAAAAATATGATAAAGTATTACAAACTTATAAAGAAATAAGAGTATCAAGATGGACTGAAGCAACTGTTTAAAATAATAATTGAATAATAAAAAGCACTAAATTTAATTATTTAGTGCTTTTTTTGTTGTTTTATAAATATAATGAAATATAAGCATTATGATGTAGAATTTGTGAAAGGACGGATATATATTTATGAAGATAAGATATTTTGACCATGCAGCAACAACAGCTGTAAGAGAAGAAGTTGTAAGAGCAATGTTGCCATATTTGGGAGTAGAATATGGTAATCCATCATCAGTATATAGTTTAGGGAGAAAAAATAAAAAAATAGTAGAAGAAAATCGTAGTAAAGTTGCAAAGGCAATAAATGCAGATCAAAATGAAATTTATTTTACATCATGTGGAAGTGAGAGCGATAATTTAGCATTAAAAGGAATAATGCTGGCTAATAAAAGTCGTGGAAGACATTTAATAACAACAAAAATTGAACATCCAGCTATATTAAATACATGCGAATGGCTAGAAAATAATGGATTTGATGTAACATATTTAAATGTTGACGAAAATGGATTAATAAGCTTGTCTGAGCTTAAAGATTCTATAAGAAAAGATACAGTACTAATTTCAATAATGTTTGCAAATAATGAAATAGGTACAATACAACCAATTAAGGAAATAGGTGAGATTGCAAAGGAAAATAATATAATATTTCATACAGATGCTGTTCAAGCCATTGGAAATGTACAAATAGATGTAAAAGAACTTAATATAGATGCATTATCAATGTCTGCTCACAAATTTTATGGTCCAAAAGGTATAGGAGCATTATATGTGAAAAAAGGAATAAAATTTGAAGCAATACAAAATGGGCGGTCATCAAGAGCGAAATAAAAGGGCTGGTACAGAAAATGTTGCTGGAATTGTTGGAATTGGAACAGCAGTAAATTTAATATACAATGAATTTGATTCATATAATAATAAATTAAAATATTTAAGAGATTATTACATAACTCAAATAGAAAAAAACATACCAAATATAAAATTAAATGGAGATAAAGTAAAAAGATTGCCAGGAAATGCCAATATATCGTTTGATGGGATAGATGCAGGACAATTACTATTAAACCTAGATGCATATGGAATATGTGCTTCAGCAGGTTCTGCATGTACATCAGGCTCCTTAGAGCCATCACATGTATTAATAGCAATAGGTTTAAAAGAAAACCTAACACAAGGAGCATTAAGAACAACATTTGGAAAAGATAATACAAAAGAAGATGTTGATTTTTTAATTAGCTGTATAAAAAATTCAGTAAATAAACTAAGAAATTTTTAGATTTAAATTTTGCTTACAAAGATGGGTGGTCAATAGGTTGTCAATGGTTGTCAATGGGGACGGTTCTTTTTGACACATTTTCCTGACAAAGGTGTCGATAGTTGTCAATAGAGACAGTTCTTTTTGACATATTCTACTGACAGAGATGTGTCAAAAAGAACCGTCCCCATTGACAACCATTGACAACTCATTGCCGAAGACGGGATAAAAAATAAATTAATTTTTTATCTCGTCTTCAAAATTTGAATAAAACTATTGAAACTTGTTAATATTTAATATATAGTAAATATTAACAAGGAGGATTACTACAAATGAATAACAGAGACTGGAAGGAAAAAGACAAAGAGTATTTAAGATTTATACAAAAATTTTTGGATTTATCAGATAATATTGAAAATAAAGAGCTAAAAGATGAGGTAATAAGAGCAATGCTTATGTGTGATGAACGATTAACTCAATTGGCAGAGCTAGAGTTTGAAAATTTGAATAAAAACTAAATTTGTTGAAATACTAAAATAAAAAGGTAATTTTAGTATGTATAAAAAAATTTTAGTAGGATTAATTACAGGTTTTATAAGTGGTTTGTTAGCAACTGGTGGAGGGTTAATTTTATTACCAGCATGTACGTATATCTTTAAACTTAATGAAAAAGAGTCAAGAGCAACAACAATATTTTCGATGCTTATAATAATTATAGTTACAAGTATAATCTATTTAAAATATAAAAATTTTGACATTATTTTAGGAATCAAATGTGCTATAGGAGGTATAATAGGGAGTTATATTGGAAGCAAATTATTAAATAAAATAAATACAAAAGCGAAAATATTTAAGATTATATTTATTTTATTTTTATTGTATTCTTCCTACTGTATGCTGAGGTGATTTGGTGGAAATAGTATTTGGAATTTTATCTGGACTAACAACTTCTTGGGGATTAGGTGGAGGAGCTTTATTAATTCCATTATTGGTTAATTTTATTGGAATAGATCAACATATTGCCCAAGCAACAAATTTAATTTTCTTTATACCAACAGCACTTTGCTCTGTGATAGTAAACTCAAAAAATAAATTAGTAAAGTATAAATTGGCATTTCAAGTTATAATTTATGGAATAATAGGAACAATAATAGGTTCAATTATTTCAAATAAATTAAATAAAATTTTTTTAAGAAAAATTTTCGGAATACTATTATTAATAATTGCTATTATGGAAATGTATAATTTTTATAAAATGTATATAAAAAAAGAAAGTAGACATAATAATAATAAACAGCAAGAAAAATAGATGTTATGATTCACAACTTTATAAGCTAATGTAAAATAGTATGTTTTAAAACAAAGCTTTTATGGTAATTATTGCTGAATAATTAAATGTTGTATATCAAAAAAATGTCAATAGGAGGGGATAAAATGAAATTCTTTAAAGGTGTTTTAGTTGGAAGTATGTTGATTGCAGGTACTACAATTATGTATAAAGAAGGAATGTTTAATAAATCAAAGCCATTTAAAAAAGGAAAAAGATTCATTAAGAAAATGGGAATAATTTAATAAATATAATAAAAAAATTTAATCAAATATTTGAAGTTATGTAAAGATATCACTATTAGTAATGGAGGTGATATCTTTATTTTTTTAGTAAAAATAAAAGTTCATTACATTATTGAAATATATTTGCTTTTTTGATATTATTTAATTAGAAATTAGTAAAGGACTTGATTGATATGGAAAGAACAAAT
>FR878323.1:1376-2373 GCA_000434335.1 Clostridium sp. CAG:492 | reverse complement strand
CTATGGAGGAATATATACAGTTGGTATTTGGAAAGGTTATAGATTTATATAAAGAAGTGGCTCCCGAACTTGTTTCACAAGCCTTAGGAGTTGAAATGAATGAAGTTCCAAGTATTAGTAATAAAGAAATAATGGAAAAACTAAATAATATGACAATTGACTACAAATTAGTGGATAATCCTGATGATGTAAATATAAGTTATCGTGATAATATAAGAAATAACGAGATAGCAAAAATTACAGGAGCTCATATATCAAATGATCCTAATAAATTAGTAATGCATTTGTTTGAGCCTGAGGTATCTGCACATAGTTCAACTAGAGATTTACTAAATATGACTGACAAAGATGGGATTCCAAAAGTACTTTCAGATATTAATTATATGAGTCACGAAATGGGGCATGCATTTGAACATATTTTAAAAGCACAAAATCCATCATATATTGATTATGGAGCATTAAAAATAGAAAAAAATTTTAAGCGGAGTGCGTAGTATACCATATGACCCAGGAGAAGCTTTTGCTGTTTCTATTGAAAGGGTTATATTGGACAAATTAAAGGAACCAGGAAAACTACAACAATATGGTTTATCTGAATATATAAAAAGCGAGGAAATTGAACAGCTTTGGAAAGTAAGAAGAATTGATCATTATGCAAAAGATTTTGGTATTGTTGGACATACTTCTGATGGGAAAGAACTTTCATATTTGGATTTAGATTTATTACCATATGATATAATGAAAAATAAAGGTATGGAAAAAATGGTACAATACCTAAAATGTCAAGATTTTTATAAAATTGAATCATTTCTACCTAGAGAAGGAGATGAAAAAGCAATTACAAAATTTTGTGATGATGTAAAAAATGGAAATTATGATGAATGCTTGATTCAAAATACTCAAAATTATCAACCGATTTTTTCTAAAGAGGACATTATTTTAACATTGCAGGCTTTGAGAAATAATAGAGCTGGGAAAAAAGAGGTAACACCAATAA
>FR878323.1:775-1250 GCA_000434335.1 Clostridium sp. CAG:492 | reverse complement strand
TGTTAAAGAAGATATTTCGGAAAATGCAACAATTTTTGGAATAAACTATGAAATACAACATATAAAATCTAAAGCAATTGATAGAGCAGAAGAGAAAAAAGACATAGGAGATGATGGGATATAATGGAAATTAAAAATGAAAGAGCATTAGCATATTCAGAGGTCTATGAAATTATTAATAAAATGGGAGAAGATTACAAAGATAAAATTCCAAATAAAATAAAATTAACTATTATTGAGGAAATGGATAAAAGTTATAAACCTAATATTGATGTTGAAATCCCGCTAAAAAAACAGAATATACATAAAAAAACATATGATATTCTAGGTATGTTACAATTAAATTATTGGTGTAAAAATGAAAGTGAAAAAAAAGAACTTATAAAGAAGTTTAGTAATAATGATAAAATAAGAGAAGAGGAAATATATGAAAAATATAACCCTGATAATATATTTAAAAGAAATGAACCAAATA
>FR878323.1:0-729 GCA_000434335.1 Clostridium sp. CAG:492 | reverse complement strand
ATAAATGAAACAAAAGAATTGGTTAAATATGAAGAGTCAAAGTTAAAAACTTTTTTCAATAAAATATTACATTTTTTGCATATAAAAAAATAAAAGATATAACGAAAAAACAAATGCAGGTTTTATTAATAAATTGCATTTGTTTTTTTCGTGTAAATAAAGAAATGTCAATAATGAAAAATTATAAATCAATAGATGGATTTATACTATTTTATTCTTCAACATCTTCTTCTTTTCTATCAAAATATTCATTACAATCACAGTCTAATTTTTCACCTTTTAAGCATTTTCCATGGTGTTTAGATGTTGTACATATTTTTGAATGTTTTACTCGATTAGCCCAAATTTCTATCTCATAAAATTTATTTGCACATAAAGGTCCAAATACGAATTGACCATATTTATCTGTAAAAGTATGAGTTACAGGTTTTCTTTCTGTTTTTTTGCAATCTCTATCAACTTCAATTAATTTTACAACTGCGTCTTTTATTGGCTCTTCATAACAATCTTTTATAACTCCATAAATTACGGAACGATTATCTTCTGGAAGATGGATATCAACATCAAATTGTTTTCCAGCAGAAACAAACCCATCTACTCCTACAACAGGACATATATTTTTATCATATTCCATATAAATTACTCCTTTCAAATTAGTCATAAGACTTTTTACTAGAAAATCTAGTTATAATATATTATGAAAAAAGAAAGAAAATGGTGAAAAATGTA
>FR878322.1:3903-4201 GCA_000434335.1 Clostridium sp. CAG:492 | reverse complement strand
AATAAATCCATTGAATAAAATATAAAAATAATATATAATAATAAAGTACACTAAATATGGGGGTGTAACGGTTTCGACAGTAATTTAGAAATATAAATAGCGAGTAGTGGATGGTTGCTTTGGCCACTATAAAAAAGCAAAATTAAATATAAACGCTGATAACGAAGAATTAGCATTCGCTGCCTAATTGCAGTGACGTCTTATCTATAATACCCACGATGTAGAATAAGGCGACGAATTAGTGGGAAACGAAACTATTTTTTGCTAGAAAAATAGTGGGAAATTAATAGCTACTTTA
>FR878322.1:0-3868 GCA_000434335.1 Clostridium sp. CAG:492 | reverse complement strand
TGTTTGTTAACTTATTTTTAAAGGAATAAATGATAACAAACTGCACTCGGAGAGGTTTATATGGAAGAGCTATTGGACAGGAGTTCGATTCTCCTCACCTCCACCAAAATAAAATCCAGCATTTTAAGCTGGATTTTATTTTTCTACAACAGGAGGAATAAAATTTTCAATTGCATTTCTAAGTTTAGGATGATTAATTACAAAATGAATAGAAGGACTATTAGCCTTAGAAATCATAACCCAATTTTTTTCGAAAATTAAAACTTGGATATTTTTGAATGTATGTATATTATTTATAGTTAACTTATAATTTGAATTATTTTTTGAATATTCTTCTGTCAATTTTAAATGCTCTAAATATTCGTCATAAGTATAATGAATTTTCTTTTCATAAAAACAATCAGAAAGACAAAGAAAAGGAGATATTTTATTAAACTCAGATTTAGAAATTTCTTGTATTTCATCTTCAAAAATATTATTTTTTAATATAGTTCCAATTATATTTTTTTGACTATGTATTGCTGAAGTTATGTTATTAATGTCTTCATCAGAAATATTATTATGTTTTAAAATTTTTATAAGTAAATCATTAGAAATCGTATGAATTGGCAATGAAGGCAAAATCCTTCTACGATTTCCAGGTAATTTAGAGCTTGTTGTCAAAAAAGCATTAAAAGCATTTTGAGATTCGGCTTTATAAATATTCATAAGAGCAGTTGCTTTATTAAGTAAACATTCCGATTTTGTTTTAAAATATTCTACATCTTTTTTTGAAGTTATTAATCGATATTTTCCTTTACTATGGTAACCAGTTATACATTCGCCAGTAAGCACAGCTGACTCTGAAACATAATTTAAATGGCAATAAATTGAATCTGAATTACCTTTTAAAAAGTACGGAGAAACTTGACCAGTCATATAAATTGGAATCCAACTTTCTAATCCTAACATCATTTCATTAAATGGTCTGTCAAGATTATGAATTATATTTAAATGAAGACCTTTTTTTAGCATCATTGCAATAGCAAACATCCACTTTTTTCCAAATTCAATATCTTCAGCCATATCTTCCATAGGCATATCACTACACATAAAAACAGATTTACTAGATTTTGAAAGTACAGTTGCTTTAAAAAAATCTAGTTCACCTTTTTTCATTTCTTCTAGACCATAGTAATTCTTTGATACAGATTTATAAAATGGAACAAAAGGAACTTTCATCTCATCAAAATGTATAGCTTTTATATATTCATTTAAATCAAATGTATCTAAGTTATTCAAAAAATCATCTATATAATTGTGAGTAGTGGATGAGTTTGTTGAAAACCAATTTAATAAGTACGAATAATAACCACCTTTTTCATTTAAATTTTCGGGTAAACTGTTAATAAGTATGGAAATAGATTTTTTATCATCTTCAGATTTATATTTTGATACAATATATGTACAAACTTCTTCAATAAAGTTTTTAGGTTTTGATGGATATTTATTACCATTTCGTATTTTGGAAATAAAAGAAGCGTCATAATTAATAAATCGAGATAAATTAGCAATATTAATATTTAACGTAGAAATGAGTTCATTAAAATTTTTACTTAATTGTTCAAAATCAATAGTAATATCACCTAATGAACTAGATAAATTATTATAAATTTCTTCTTTTGATATATTTATTTTTTTACTAAAACTAATTTTATATAACCCATTAGCTAAGTTCTCAAGTTGCTTACTTCTAATATTTGGAGTCCTTTCGCCATTACGATATCGACTAATAACTGTAGATGATAAACCAGAAGCATTTACTAGTTCTTGAGAAGAACATTCAAATTGTTTTATATAGGTGTTTAATTGCTCAGAAAAATTCATAAAAATCCCCCTAATTAATTCTTTTTTTGAATTATAACATATCATAAATATATGAAAAAAACAATTACCAAATAGGCACGGAAAAATTGGTAAAAAATATAATTTATAAATTGTTATATGTTAAAATTCAAAATATAAAATTATAAAGGAGGATTTTTATGAAAGAGACAAAAAACAGTAAAATATGGATGATAATAGCAATTGCTGCAATAGTTATTATTGTTATTCTTAGCATAGTTTTAGTTGTAAATTATAAGGGGAGTGATAATTTGAAAGACGGAAATAATACTAATAAAAGCACTAATGTAGAAAAAAATAAAAATGAAAATAAAATTGATGATAAAACAGATAATGTAAAAATAGTGGAAAGCGAAGCAAGTAAAATAACTTTGGAAGAATATAAAACAGATAATTTTACTATGAAGAAGCCTAAAGGATGGACTGTAGAAACTGGTGGCACAGGAATATTTTATACAATAAGAGTATATGATCCACAAAATACCAATAATCAAGTATATTTAATGATAAAAATGCAACCATTATTAAAAAGCGCATCTGCAAAAAGTGCTTGGCAAAATTATTATAATTTAAGTGGAAATAATCCTCAATATAAGGTTTTTTCAGAAGCAGTGGTTTTAGATAATCCAACAACGGAAGGATTTTATAAAAAATTTAATGAAGTAACATCATATGCTAGTTCAGTTGAACCATCTTTTTCATCAATGAAGTTTCCAAAATTCACAAATTTTACTAAAAAAGAGGAATTTGAATCTAGTGCAAGTATGAAAAGTGTTGCATTAGATAGCAAAGTATTAAGAGCAACTTTTACAGGAGATAATTCTAAGGGAGGTGAAGGCTTGTTTATGGCATCAATAGTAAACTTTGGAAATCAATATAGTGGCGGAGTTGATATGGGATATTATATGATTTATGATATAATGGCAATAACTGCGGAAAAAGATGAATTTATAAATTATAAAGATATCTTACTAGATTCAGTTAATTCTATAGAATTTAGTGATGCATATGTAAAACAAACTATAGATAACGGAAATGCACAAACACAACAAGCTTTAGCATTAAATGCTTCAATTCAAAAATCTTTTGATTCATATATGAGTGCTTGGGAAAATAGGCAAAAATCTTATGATATTATGAGCCAAAAACAAAGTGACGCAACTTTGGGATATGAAAGAGTGTATGATACAGATACAGGTGATATATATAAAGCATATAATGGATTTACAGATGATTACAAAGGTGAAAGATATAAATCTATAACAGACAATATGTATACAGAAAAAACAAGTGGATATATTGAAAAATAAAATATGTAATAGTGAAAGTGAAAGAAAAATCTCGCTTTCACTATTTTTTTGATAGATAAAATTACAAATTTGTAACAAAAGCTAATAAAACATCGAATTTTGACGAACGAATTTTCTTGAAAATTTACAAAATTTATAGTATGATAAATTCACTCAATAAAATTTTATTCTATGTATTTTATTCAAAAAAGAAAAAAATTAAAGTCATAAAAAAATTCCAACAAAAATTATAAAAAATCCTCAAAGCTTTTTTATTAAATTATACCATTTCCACCATAGTGGATATTATGTATGTTATTTTAAAAGCAAGAGATACTATAGATGGTGGTTATATGTATATAATAATAAAACTAAAAGAAATAAGAGAGCAAAAAAATCTCAGTTTAGGAGATTTAGCCAAAAAAACTGGCATTTCAAAATCTCATCTTAATTACATAGAGAAAGGTGAAAAAGAGCCTAGCTTATCAATGATTATAAGGATAGCTATAGCTCTGAATATTGACGAAAAAGAACTATACAAGGTGGTAAAATGATTTATAAAGAAATTTCGGAGCAAATTGAGGAATTAAGATGTAAATTGCATAAAGAATTAGAGAAAAGTGGTTTCGATACAAAAAAAGCACTTAAAATTAGTGAGGAGTTAGATAAATTAATAGAAAAGTTTTATATTGAAA
>FR878321.1:8641-8865 GCA_000434335.1 Clostridium sp. CAG:492 | reverse complement strand
TTTGTCATTTTATTTAATTCTTCTGCTCTTTGTTTCTGTTGACTTGGTGTCATCCAAATAAAATAAGAGCAGATAAATTCGCCTGAACTTGTTGTATCATCTTTTTCGAAGTGATGATTACAATGTATTGGTCTTTTTTTGTTTTTCATATAAATCAACCTCTTTCGTAAATATTATTAAACAAAAAAGATTAATTTATACTATATTTGTAATTGCCTTAATTT
>FR878321.1:5238-8552 GCA_000434335.1 Clostridium sp. CAG:492 | reverse complement strand
AGAAATTTTTAATTTGCTTTTACTTATCTGGGCTGTTGGGCAATATTCTTTTACTATTAATCTTACAATTTCTTCTTCTGCTTCTGTTACTTTTGGACCTAATAAAATTTTTAGATCTTTTAATACTTCTTCATCAAAATCCACATAAAATCTTTTACTTGGAATTATTGTATTTGGATTTTCTAATAGATTCATTGCTTCTGTTATAAATTTCTCGGCATTATCTCTATTGTTCCTACATATATTTTTCATTTCTTCCATATATTGCATATTCCAAGGTGCTAAAAATATTCCATATCGGCATTCTTCTTGGAAACTCCAGTTACTTCTTTTATATCTTCCAAGTTTTGAGAAATCATATTTTAATAGTTTTTCTACATTTATATTTTTTATTTTAGGATATAATAAGTTTTCGTCATCTGTATATTCAATATCATATAATTTTATTCCCTCATCTATTAATGACATTTTATTATTTTTGTATAGCTTTTCTACATCAAAATATTGCATAGTTTCTTCGTCAAATCCGTATTCACCACGTGCATAAGTAAATTTTTTAAATGGAAATTCTGGTAGCTCTATTCTTACTCCTGTCATATCTTGTGAATACATTGTCCATAATGGTATTGATTCTCTACTGCTTTTGTTCCAGCAACTTACATAATAAAATCTACCAAAGTTTTGTAAGTCTCCTGTTTCTTTTTCTTCCATATCATCAACATTTTCTAAACTACTAAAACATATGCTTTTCGTTTTTAATATTAATAGTAAATTTTCTATACTTGTATAGTGATATAATTTTTTTCTTTTTTCTTTTTCCATAATTTTTCCTTTCCTTATTTTGTAAACTATTTAATCTATTTTTATATTATATATTAAAGGAGGTAATATTTTGAGTTTTGGTTTGTGTTTATCTGGTGGCGGAATAAAAGGTGCTGCTCATATTGGTGTATTGCAATCTTTAGAAGAACATAATATTAATATAGATTATATATCTGGTACATCTTCTGGAAGTATTGTTGCAACACTTTATTCTATTGGCTATTCACCTTCAGAAATATATAATTTTTTTAAACATTATTCAAAAGATATAACCCATATTGGTTTTAAAAATATTTTCAAACTTATATCTGGATTATTACTTAAACATAAAATTGTAATTGATGGCTTAAATGATGGCAAAAAACTTGAAAAAATAATGTATAAAATATGTGCTAAAAAAGATATTTATACAATTGATCAAATAAATTTGCCATTATTAATTCCAAGTGTAAATATCGAAAATGGTGAAACTTACATATTTACATCAAAAAAAATACGAAATATATATCAAGATAATTATGTGTATGATAATTCAATTTTAGTTTCTAAAGCTGTTCGTGCTAGTTGCAGTTTTCCTGGAATATATTCACCTTGCCATTATCAAAATAAGATTTTGGTTGATGGTGGTATTCGAGAAAATATCCCTTGGAAAGAAACAAAAAAGCTTGGTGCTGACACTGTTTTAAGCATTATTTTTGAAAGAACTTTAGAGCATGATCCTTTTTTAGATATTTTAGAAATTATTACAAAATCTATAAATTTATTATCTCATGAATTGTCTTTATATGAACAGTCTGGCTCTGACTATGTTTTAAAAATTAACACTTTGAATACATCTTTACTTGATATCTCGAAAATTGATTTTTTATATAATCTTGGCTATTCTAGTATGAACAATTTTTTAGAAAAAAATAATTGGAACAAAAAACTTTGCAAATTTGAATAATATTGCAAAGTTTTTTGCCTATTCAATTATGGTCCATCATCTGTTTCATCTTCATCAGGGGTTGTATTTGTTTTATTGTGATTTGTATTTGTATTGTTATTTGTTGCATTAGTATTGTTTGTAGTATTTTCGGTTGTATTATTTTCTGTATTATTTACTTTATTTTCATTTTTTACATTATTTGATGTATTATTTTTTGTGTTATTTTTTGTACTATTTACAGAGATATTTTCTGTTGTTGTATTTTCTTCTGTTGTATTTCGTACTACATTATTTTCTGATGAACTATTTGATGTAGTATTTTTAGTTGTATTATTTTTTGTTGTGTTTTCTTTTTTCTTATTATTGCTTCCTATACAACCTAAACATTCGCTTGGTACTGTTCCAGATAAGAAATATTCTGTATATACATCTTCACATTTACTAGTTGCTGTCATTCCTGTTTTTGCACATATTTTTGCTTGTTTTATACTTCCAGGCATTGAAAATGTTGTTTTTGATAAATTGGCATGTACATTTTTCATAACAGCTGACCATAACTGCACTGCAGGGCTTTTTCCTTTATATGATACAGTTTCATTTTGATCATATCCATACCACGTTACAGCTGTATAATATGTTGTGAATCCACATAACCATTTATCATAATTATCGTTTGTTGTTCCAGTTTTTGCAGAAACATCCATTCCATCTATTTTACACAATTTTGCTGTTCCACTGCTTCCTTCTACAGGTTGTTTTAAAAGTTCTTTTAGCACATATGCTACTTCTTTTGAAAAGACTTTTGTTTTCTTTTGCTTTGATTTCATTAAATTTTTTCCTTTATCAGTTTCAATTTTAGTATAAAAAGTTGGCTCTATATATTGTCCATCATTAGCAATTGTTGCATATGCTCCTGCCATTTCTAGTGGTGTTATACCTTTATCTAATCCTCCGAGCGCTAATGATAATGTTTCATCTTTATCTGTTAAACTTGTTATTCCCATCTTTTTTAAATATTTTACAGAATTACTTGGGCCAATTGCTTCCATCATTTTTACAAATGGTATATTTTGTGATGATTCTACTGCTCTTCTTACAGTTATTTCTCCAATATACTCATCATTATCTGTTGGAGAATAACCACTTTCACTTCCATCATTAAATGTAGTTGGCTCATCATTATACATCGTAGATGCTGTAAATGTTTTTTTATCAATTCCTGGTGCAAGTACTGCAATTGGTTTAATTGCTGACCCAGTTTGTCTTACTGCTTGTGTTGCTCTGTTAAAACCACGTGCACTTTTTTTCTCACCTAAACCTCCAACACATCCTACAACATATCCTGTTGTATGGTCTATTATTACCATTGCAGATTGAGATGTTTGACCATCATTTGATGTTAGTACATATTTGCTTTTGTTATATTCTTCTTCTAGTTTTTGTTGAATTTCTTTATCTTCTGTACTATAAATTTTTAAACCAGACATATATATATAATTTGTTGCAAATTTTGTACTCATTTTTTTCTTTTCAGATATGTCTGAAATTACTTCAGATACAACTG
>FR878321.1:3490-5219 GCA_000434335.1 Clostridium sp. CAG:492 | reverse complement strand
ACTTCAGATACAACTGCATCTGTATGATATGAATAAATTCCATTACTTTCTGATTGAATATCTCCTTTTTGGAAATTTAATCCATTTTCTACTTCTTGAACAGCATTATTGTAATCTGAATCATTTATATGTTTTAATTCATGCATTTTTGCTAAAACAGCTTTTGTTCTTTTCTTTATTTTTTCTGAATTATCTTTTTCATTAAATGGATTATACGAATTAGGTGAATTATTTATTCCTGCTAAAAATGCACATTCTGCTAAATCAAGATCTGATACACTTTTATTAAAATAATATTTAGCTCCCATATCTACACCATATGTATTTGGTGCTACATATATAATATTAAAATATGTTTCTAAAATTTCATCTTTACTGCAAAAGCTTTCTAGCTCTTCTGCTTTTACCCATTCTTCTATTTTTCTTGATATTGAATTATCATCATTACCTGTTAAATTTTTTACTAACTGCTGAGTTATTGTACTTCCTCCGAATGATGATTTTCCAGCATGAATTACATATGAACCAATTGCAGCTGTTGTTCTTTTTATATCTACACCTTTGTGTTTATAAAATCTTTCATCTTCAATATCTATGTATGCATTTTTTAAATTATCTGGAACCTGAGACAATTTTATATTATTTTTATTTCTTTCAGCTCCCAGTTTTTCTATTATATTTCCAGAGCTATCAACTATTGTAGATGGCTCATTATTCATCATTTGAAGTACAATATTCTTCCATGAAAAATATGCAGATATCCTATATATACAAAATACCAGATATACAAGAACAAATAATGCATTTGCTTTTTTTATAAAAGCTTTTCTTCTATCTGACATTACTTTTACTTTTGGATTTCCTTTTCTTCCCTTTTGCCTAATGTTTCTTTCAGATCTTTTTACTCTTCTTGTTTCTTCTATTTTATTTAATCTTTTTTCTCTTTTTCTTTTTTCTGCTCTACTCAAAGTTTTATACACCTTCTAAATTTTTCTTTTTTCACGCATTCATTTTATCATTAGATATATTTTTTTGCAATTGAATTTTGACATAATTATAAAGTAGAAGATATTATGGATATAATACCTTCTACTTTAAATTTTATATGTTATTTACAATCTAACATCTACAGTTAATTTTATTATATATGAAACTATTAATATTAGTATGTTGTTTTCTACTGCTGTTTTAGGCGGATTATGTGAGTACATGTTTTCGGCACTTTTATTTAGCTCTGCAACTTCGTTGTTTTTGTTTTCGTCTTTAGTAGTTGATGTTTGAACTGTATCTTGACTATTTTGTGGTTGCCATTTTGCTATTATTGTATAATCTTTTGTTACTTCTTGTGGAAATGTTTCTATTTGCTCATTTGTTTCTTCATCATACCAACCTAAAAATTCATATCCTTCCTTACTTATTACTTGTGGTAATGTTGGGAATTTTTCATTTTTTAATATACCTGTATGCTCTATGTAATTTTGCTCATCTTGAAATGTTCCGCCTTCTTCTGTTTTAAAAATTACATCATATGTTATAAAGTTTTTTAAG
The DNA here is from genome assembly GCA_000434335.1 of Clostridium sp. CAG:492. Classification (GTDB taxonomy): domain Bacteria; phylum Bacillota; class Clostridia; order TANB77; family CAG-508; genus CAG-492. The sequence goes on along the minus strand of FR878321.1, from coordinate 3,671 downwards.
TCTCTTGATGTTATTTCTATATTGAATTCATTTGATGTTAGGAGACTTTTTAGCTCTTCATTTTTGTATTCTTTTTCAAATGGCATATTTACATTAAGTTCATCTGCTAATACTTGTCCTTTTATAATTATTTTTGCTTGTGATGAAAATGGCTCTGTATCAATAAAATACTCTTTCCCTG
>FR878321.1:1728-3466 GCA_000434335.1 Clostridium sp. CAG:492 | reverse complement strand
CTTTCCCTGTAGAATCTGAATTATTGCTTTCTTTAAAATTAGTATATGTTTTTTTATCGCCATTTTCTTCTATTTCGATAGATATATTTGAAATTTCTATTGAAGATTTTTTGTAATCTATGCTTACTCCATTTATTTGAGTGTCTATATATACTTGTCCATCAATATGTATATTTACATTAGTTATTTTGTCATAATTATATTCATTTGCATATATGTGGTTAAAGTTAAAAATTGTAAAAAATAAAATTATGGCACATACCCTTTTTAATTTTTTCAATTTTTTTCTCCTTAATAATATTATTTAGGTTTTTGGTTGTACCTATAAACCTTATGTATATTATTAAGTATATTCTTGTCTTTTGAAAAATATTCCAACTTTTTTATTTTTTTGATTGTCTTTTTTCGACTTTTTTTGTATCCGTTATAAGTTGGTTTACATATTATATTGTGAGGTGTTTTAATATGATTTTGAATTCTTTTTTTCTTGCGATTTCTAGTAGTGTTGATTCGCTTGGTATTGGTATTACATATGGTTTAAAAAAGACTAAAATTTCATATGTTGCAAATATTATTTTGTTTAGTATTTCAATTATTATTACAACTTTTTCTATGTGGTTTGGTAATTGTATTAGTAATTTTTTATCTAGTAATATTACTAATGTTATTGGTAGTTTAATTATTATTTTTATGGGATTTTTCATGACTTTTCAAGCTTTAAAGAAAAATAATGTTGATAATTGTAATGGCGAGAATTTAAGTTTCAATGAAAATATTAATGATGAAAAAATTTTTTGCTTTTTTATAAAGTTTTTGGGAATTACAATTCAAATAATACGAAATCCTACAAATTCCGATTTTGATCAGTCTAAAAAGATAGATTGTAAAGAAGCATTTTTTCTTGCAATTGCTCTTTCACTTGACAGTTTTTGTATCGGAATTGGATCTACAATTGCTGGAATTAATAGTAGTTTATTTCCTCTACTTATAAGTACATTTCAACTTTTGTTTCTAAAGTTTGGATATATTATTGGACGCAAATTAAATAATACAAAAATTTTTCCAGACAATACTTGGTCTGTACTATCTGGAATATTGTTAATTATTATAGGATTTGTTAAGTTCTTTTAATAACCCTGTCTTCTGGGACACCTACAACAGTTGAATTTTTTTCTACTGATTTTAATACAACAGAGCCTGCACCTATTTTTACATTGTCTCCTATGTTGATTGGACCTAAAAGTTTGGCACCAGCTCCTATTAATACATTGTTACCTATGGTAGGATGTCTTTTTAGTTTTTCTTTTCCGGTGCCTCCTAATGTTACTTGATGATAAATTACGCAATCATTTCCAATTATTGCAGTTTCTCCTATTACTATTCCCATTCCGTGGTCGATCATTAGTCTTTTTCCTATTGTAGCTCCTGGATGAATTTCTATTCCAGTAAAAAATCGTGTTAGCTGTGATATTAATCTTGCTATGAAGAATAGCTTGATGTTATAGAAAAAATGAGCTATTCTGTGGAAGAATAGTGCATGAAAGCCTGGGTATAATAATATTACTTCGAAGATATTTCTTGCTGCGGGGTCTTTTTGTTGTATATTTTTGGCATCATAATATAAATTTTTTATTGATGTTAACATATATACTCCTTGTCGTTTAGATTTAGTTTATGTATATTCAAATTTTTTTATTTTGTGAATTTCCTTTTTTGAATTTATAATTTGAATAGCTTG
>FR878321.1:299-1587 GCA_000434335.1 Clostridium sp. CAG:492 | reverse complement strand
TTTTTTCACAATTTTGTTTCTCCCTGCCTCTTGTCCTTTTCTTTCCATTTCGGACATTGCACTATTATAATCATATCGTGCCCAATCTTCAGCATCTGCTAATTGTTGTACTTCTTCATCTGCATTTAAAAGTCGTAATTGTTTTACTGCTTCTTCTAATTCAGCCATTGTTCTTGCCATATTTTGTACCTCCTCTCCATACGGATCTATGAAAAATTCTAACCAGGGGTCTATTTCTCCTGTTTGCTTTTTGTGTCTTTTGTATTTTTCTAGCTCTAATATATGTACTTCTGTATTTTTTGTTAATATTTTTTCTTTATGATTTTCTTCTCTATAATGCCATACTGTATGATATTCTTGGATGTTTTCTAAATTTGGAAAATCTTCTTCCATTAGTACTACTAATACTGTTCTTTTTAGCTTTTTATAATCTTCTTTTACTTTGATATCTGCTACATATGTTTTTGATAGATATGTTTTTTCTCTGTGGTTTTCTTCCCTATAATGCCACACTGTGTGATATTCTTGTATGTTTTGTAAATTTGGAAAATCTTCTTCCATTAATACTACTAATACTGTTCTTTTTAGCTCTTTATAATCTTCTTTTACCTTAATATCTGCTACATACGTTTTTGATAGATATGCTATAAATCTGTCTGGTAAATAATCATATGCTTTTCTTTGCATTTCTACTATGTACTTTTGAAGATATTTATCTTTTGCAATTAAATCTGCAACCATTTGCTTATCTTTTGGTTTTTCCTTTAGTAATTCTAATTTGAAGTTTGTCGATATTTCTTCAATTTCTTCTTCTACTATGTACTTTTGAAGATATTTATCTTTTGCAATTAAATCAGCTACCATTTGCTTATCTTTTGGTTTTTCTTTTAGTAATTCTAATTTGAAATTTGTTGATATTTCTTCAATTTCTTCCCCTGTTATGTGCTCTAAAAAACTTTTTGTTATTCTTTCGTTCCCTGGATTTCCTAACAAACATTTGAATATTACATCGTTTGTTGGTAAGTATTTGGGTCTTGAACCATTTGCCAATTTTTCTGTCATAATTTTTCCTTTCTTTTATTTTAACATATTAGTTAAATTTTGTGCAATAGTTTAGGTGTTTTTTACTTATGTTGTTTGGAATTTGATTTAGACTTGTGGAAAATTTAAACTGTAGTATTGCATTTGCTTTTTTTGTGAATTTTTTGATTTAAATCATTTTGAAATATAAAATTATTAGAAATTTGTTAAAATATTCTATGAATTTATAAAAATTTTATGAAAATTG
>FR878321.1:0-257 GCA_000434335.1 Clostridium sp. CAG:492 | reverse complement strand
AAATTGTAGTGAGAATATAATTTTTTTATATCTTATTTTAATTTCTTATTTAATATTTGTAGCTCAAGTTTGCTTAAACTATTGCATTGCTTATGCTTTTGGAGATATTTTAGAATTTAAATTTTTGAATAAAATTTATGAGCTTTAAATTTGCTCTGAATTAAATAAAAAAATATTTTGCATTAAGCTTTTAACTTGTATGTATTTTATACTGAATTCATTTATTTTGCAAGGAAAATCGTAAGACAAAATTCGAT
>FR878320.1:899-1233 GCA_000434335.1 Clostridium sp. CAG:492 | reverse complement strand
GTTACAAGAACTTACACCAACTTATGAGTTACAAAAACTCACACCCACAGTTGTTGATTTAGCAACAATAACAAATGACTGTTTAGACATATTTATAGAAAATCTACAAAATCAAGCCAAATCAAATGACTATTTAAACAATTTAAAAAATCAAGATAATTACGAAGAAATAAAAACAGCTCTAAATCCAAGAGATTATAATATGATTGTAACGCCAAAAGAAGTAGATGATTTAATAGAAAACATGAAAAATATTGTAGCAAAAAGTATCAATTATGCAATTTAGAAGTGGGAAATGGGACAGATTTTATAAATTTTGTTTTGGTTGGTTATG
>FR878320.1:651-786 GCA_000434335.1 Clostridium sp. CAG:492 | reverse complement strand
TGGCTCATTACATAATTTAAGAACTTCTAAGCTCAATTTGTGGCACCCTTTCTGTGCTCTTTTCTCCAAAGTCGAAAAGCCACGAACATTTTCCGCAAATTTCGCTAAGAAGTTCTAAAATTATTCCAATCACAC
>FR878320.1:0-603 GCA_000434335.1 Clostridium sp. CAG:492 | reverse complement strand
TGGAAAGAAATAGCAGGCAACTCACTCTCCTCGTTTGTACTACTCTACTAATAGCTGGTTTTGAGATTAAATGAAGTTAGAATAATTTAGCTCTTTATTAATTAGGTACAGTATTATTGAGATAATAACTGTGATAAATAAACTATTTCCCAAAATTACCACTAAACCTTGCCGAAAAATGTCGAGATTTATCTTGCGTAAAAAAGTACTAATTGGTATAATGATGATAATAATATAAAAACGAAGTAGATATAATATCTACCAAAAGAAAAAACGGAGGAAAGATACCAATGAGCAAGAATGATAAAAAACAAACAACAACACAAACAAATACAAAACCAATAGTAGTATTATTAGCATTATTACTAATAACAGCAATAGTATTTTCAATATATGCATACGCAAAATACAAAACAACATTAACAGGAAATGGAACAGCAACAGTAGCAAAATGGAACTTTAAAGTAAACGGACAAACACAAACAATACCAGACATAGATTTAACACAAACAATGGACACTCACAACAACGTAGCAGAAGGAAAAATAGCACCAGGAACAAGCGGACATTTCGACTTAGAGCTAGATGCCACAGGAAGTGAAG
>FR878319.1:1163-1306 GCA_000434335.1 Clostridium sp. CAG:492 | reverse complement strand
AAACTCATTCCATTTTTCTTTAAATTTTTCATATGTTTCATATTGTATATCAGCAATTTTTTCATCTTCAACATTAACTGTTAAATCTACATTCACATCTTTTCCAAAGAAATTTATTGATATTTCTCCTTCATATCCAAACC
>FR878319.1:862-1069 GCA_000434335.1 Clostridium sp. CAG:492 | reverse complement strand
ATTTGTAATAAAACCTGATGATGGACAGCCCCATTTCCTTTTTTTATAAATATTCCCTTATAAATTTTTCTAATGATTCCTGTCCATCATCGTGTCCTATTATTGAATATGAATCTACATATTCATCATCTATCGCTTTGATTACAAAAAATGGTTTTGTTGTTATTCCTATTTTTAAAAGTTCATAGATTTTTTTAGGATTTTTTT
>FR878319.1:569-826 GCA_000434335.1 Clostridium sp. CAG:492 | reverse complement strand
TTATGTTGTTCAATAAATTTACTCATTATCTCTTTATGTTCATATTTTTCATTTATCTTATTAAAATTTTTTATAAAATCTTCTTCATCTTTTAGTCTTATAAAACTGCATTTTAGGGTGGCAACTATATTCATAAATTCATCTATGTTTCGAGCAACTATTCCACATTCTCCTTCTGTACCAATATAACCAACTAGTTCATCATTTAAAAGTGTCCATAATGCTCCTGTTCCTTCTCTAGCAAAAGGTTTTAAATC
>FR878319.1:268-530 GCA_000434335.1 Clostridium sp. CAG:492 | reverse complement strand
TTGTTTCTCCTGGTCCCATCAAATCTTCAAGCCAATTTTCATCATTTTCTAAATCCTTTACCCATTCTGGTCCATATAATTCTATATCACATTCAAAGAATGCATCATTTAATTCCTTATTATCATATATTTCATCTAAATATTTACTTACTTCTTTAGGCAAGTTTGTATCTTCATATTTCATAATCATCTTCTCCTTATTCATCAAATTGCTTATCCCAATTTTTAATAAATTCATATAATGATGAATCTTTGCAATAAC
>FR878319.1:0-184 GCA_000434335.1 Clostridium sp. CAG:492 | reverse complement strand
ATAACAAAAATGATTTCCTCCTAAATCTCCTCCAAAGGCAAAACAATTAGGGAAGTTCTTAAAAATTTCATAATCATTATTATAATCTACAAGCTCTTCTAATTTTATCAACTGAATATATGAATTTTTACCTACATCACCTTCACCACCATTATGCTTGTGCATAAATTTTAAGTAGTCGATT
>FR878318.1:1049-1317 GCA_000434335.1 Clostridium sp. CAG:492 | reverse complement strand
CATCTAATAAATTGTTATTTATGTTATTATTATTTATCAAATCAGCGTTTGCCAAATTAATAAAGTCTACAATTTTGTTTATCTCGTTATCTGAAACAAAAGTTGCTTGACATCTAATACATTTATCACTCCACTTTTCTTTTAATAACATATCACCATTTCCTAATAAATATTTAGCATCTGGTGAATTTATAGTTAATTGAGAATCAATTACGAAACTAGCTTTAAATGCAATTCTTGTTAAAAAATTAGATTTGACTCTACCTGA
>FR878318.1:0-1023 GCA_000434335.1 Clostridium sp. CAG:492 | reverse complement strand
CCTGAAATAATCTTTGATTCTAGCTTTGTAGTTGCAACTATAAAATATATACCTACCTTTTCAGCACTACGTGTAATATTAAACATAAGCTCTTCAATTTCTGTTTTAAACTCACTTTCACATAGCTCTTCAAATTCATCTATTATTACTACAATTTCTGGCAATTTTTCTGTGATTTCTGTTTTTTGATTATATTCATCAATATTACTGCAATTTTTTTCAACAATTACATTATATCTATCTTGTAAATCTGTCATAATCCACTTAAGTACTGCACAGGCTTGCATAATATTGGTGATAGGTGGTATTAATAGATGTGGAATATTCATAAAAAAATTTGATTCTGCTCCATTTTTAGTATCTATAATTATTAATTTAACTTCATTAGGATTCGCTTTGTAAAGTATACTGCATATTATAGAAGATAATAACATAGTTTTGCCAGACCCAGTTGAGCCAGAAATTAAGATATTTGACGATTCTTTTAAATCTAATAATTTTATATTTCCATTTGCCTCTTTTCCAATAGCAACTATTAAATTAGATTTATTTGATTCAAATTTATCAGAATTAAGTATTTCTCTAAGACATACATTTTGCCTTTCTTTATTTTTTACTTGAATACCCACAAGTGATTTTGATGGTATTTTTATAATTTCTACACTTTCTGCACTTAATAAATATGCTATATCATTTTTTAATTTTTCAATTGTTGATATTCTCGTTCCTTCTGCTAATTTAATTTCATATATAGTAAATACTGGACCTATTGAGACATTTGTTACTTTTGCATTAACACCAAGATTATATAGTCCCTTCTGTATAGTTGCAGCATTATCGCTTATTTCATGAATATTGCTTTTATTTTTCTGTGGAACATTTAAAATTTCTATTGGTGGAAATTCATATATGTTATTATTTGTAGTATTTTGCTGATTTTCTTCTTCTAAAACCATTATGTGCCTCCCGTTTAATTTTATAGAATTACGCTATACTTCTCAGCTAACATTCTGTTTTTGTTCA
>FR878317.1:302-522 GCA_000434335.1 Clostridium sp. CAG:492 | reverse complement strand
AGAAATATTTGAAAACTATGTATATAAAGGAATGGGAACAACGAAAATTGCTTGGGAATTAAATGATAGAGGAATAAGGACAAAGAAAACAAAGTCAAAATGGGTACAAACTTCTATTGTAAGAATGCTAAAAAATCCAATATATACAGGTAGAGTAACAAATAAAAAATCAGAAATTACTGACTTTATAACAGGAGCAAGAAAAGATTTACCAGAAGGA
>FR878317.1:0-247 GCA_000434335.1 Clostridium sp. CAG:492 | reverse complement strand
AGAAATGAGAATTATATCAGATGAATTATTTAATAGAGCTCAAGATATTTTAGCTCAAAGGTCAAATGAATTTAAACTAAACAATAAAAGAGAAAAAACAGAATATGTATTTAGTACACTTATCTATTGCAAACATTGTGGTTATTCATTTAGAAGAATAAGAAGAAAATACACAGAAGATGGAAAAGAATATATAAGATGGGTATGTAGTGGAAGAAACTCAATGGGTGTAAATCATTGTCCTAAT
>FR878316.1 GCA_000434335.1 Clostridium sp. CAG:492 | reverse complement strand
CGTAGAAGATACAGGTGATGAAATTAGAGTATGGTGTAATAAAAGACCAACTAAAACAAATATAAAAACAGCACCATATCCAGGCTTTCCAACAGATTTACAAGCTCAAATGGGAGTTGTGCTTTCAATAGCAGAAGGAACTAGTATAATATCTGAAAATATATGGGAATCAAGATTTCAATATACTTATGAATTAAATAAAATGGGAGCTAATATTACTGCTCAAGGTAAAACAGCATTTTTTGAAGGTGTAGAATCTTTATCAGGAGCACCTGTATATGCCACAGATTTAAGAGCCGGTGCAGCTCTTATAATAGCTGGAATTATAGCTAATGGTACAACAGAGCTTTATAATCTTGAACATATTGATAGAGGATATGAAAATATTGAAATGAAATTTAGAAACTTAGGTGCTAATATTGTTAGAGTTACTGAATAAAAGGGATCGGTTTATATGTTAAATTTTTGTAGTTTATATAGTGGAAGTAGTGGAAATAGTTTATTTGTCCAAAATGAAAATACAAATATTTTAATTGATGCAGGAGAAAGTGCAAAAAAAATAGTAAATGCACTTTCTTCTATTAATGTTCCAATAGAAAAAATTGATGGAATTGTAGTAACACACGAACATTTAGATCACGTAAAAAGTATTGGAACTCTTTCAAGTAGATATAACATTCCTGTATATGCTACGGAAAAAACCTGGTCAGCAATGCCTGCACAATCTTCAAAAATTGATAAAAAACTTCAAAGATTATTTTCTTCTTCAATTGATTTCACTGTAGGAGACTTACAATTGCACCCATTTTCAATACCACACGATGCTGCTGACCCCTGCGGATTCA
>FR878315.1:9122-9307 GCA_000434335.1 Clostridium sp. CAG:492 | reverse complement strand
GAAAACCACACTTAATTAAATTGGGTCCAAGATCTGTTAATTTTAGCCCAATTGCGTTAGAAACTACTTTTGCATCTTCATTCAAAATATTATAAAAAATGCCAACTTTAAATAAATAGACCTTATTTTTATCTTTCTTTTTTAATTCTTCATACAGCTTTTGTAGTTTGCTCATTTTTTCTTTT
>FR878315.1:8444-9050 GCA_000434335.1 Clostridium sp. CAG:492 | reverse complement strand
TGGCACTCAAGTACTTCACATACTTTCTCAAGTGTATCAAAGCGAATACTAGTTGTTTCATTATTCATCAGGTTTGAAAGCGATTGATAACTTCCGTTCCATACTTTTAACAAACCAATATTTTGATTTCTTTTTTTTCTTTAGCAACTCATTAATTTTTATATAAACCAATTTTTTCACCTCTTTTCAAATAGATATTGTAAAGCATAGTTAAAATAAAAATAACTATGCTAAAGGCAATGTATTTCCAAAATAACTATTGTTTAGAATAGATAAAAATGATACAATGTATAAAAAAAGAGGTACAAAATGGAAAATAAAGAATTTATTAAAATATTAGATAATATTTATAAAATGCTAGATGATGAAAATGAGGCGTTAAAAGAATATGTCACAGGCGTTAAATTGAATTTAATGGCAATCTCAAACAACATTGAAACATATGTAGATAATATATTATCAAAACTCGAATAATGTCGAAAAATGTCGAAAACGGAAACTGTTGAAAAATAAAGGAAATTTGATGATAATAACTATGGTATAGCATAGTTACATAAATTAACATAATGTGATAAAATACTTATAGAGATATCTCCAATTTTTTGA
>FR878315.1:0-8381 GCA_000434335.1 Clostridium sp. CAG:492 | reverse complement strand
TATACAAGAAGTTATAGAAGAAAATAGGAAAAATTTTACCGATGAAGAGTATAAAATAATAATGCACAATATAGAATTAACAAAAAAGATATATTTATTAGGTTTTGTTGATGCCAGAGATTTATATAAATAATTTATAAAATAATTTCCCGACTTTTCCCGACTTTTTCCCGATTTAGTTCAGGAAATTTCGGGAAATTTTAGGAAATATAAAAACAAAAACGGGAAAAAAACAGGGGATTAAGCCAATAAAGACAATAAAAAGTCAATATCCCATTTCCCGATAGGTCGTTGGTTCGAGTCCAACAAGAGGAGCCAATTCAAATTTTCGTCGAACTTTTTGAAATTTAGTTTCAGTAAAGGTTCGACGATTTTGTATTTTATAGGGAAAATACAAATTTATAAATATTTTAGTTTAAATTTTATTACAGATCGATTTAATAATCGGATTTTTATTTTTTAGGGAAAAAGTCTACATAAATTTGACTTAGTAATAAATATTTGCTATAATAGGAAAAGTCAAAATTTTCAAGCGAATGTCAATATTAAAGGACAAATTCGTTTACACAGTAGGAGTTAGTGAGAAATATAAGATTTTTCTATATTTCTAAATGCTAACAAAACCTAAAATAAGTAGAATTGGTCAATCTACTTATTTGACGACGATAATTATCGAGGAGGATATTCAATTATGAAAATTAACAAGCGGATAATTATAAGCGTGGCTGTTATATTTGTGCTTATAATTACAGGTGTATTATTTGTACATTTTCTCTGCAGAAATGAAAAGATAAACACTGCATCAGCTGATCCAAGTGAGCCTAAAACCATAATACTTAGTCTTCTTAGCAATAATTCTGGTTGGGAAAATGAAGATTCACATCTTTCAGATAAGGAATTTACGATTATTCAGGACTTTGTAAAAGAACACGAAGAAGAGCTCAAAGATTATGATCCTTTGTCAATAAATGATGAATACTCTATTTTTATTGACAGAGAAAGTCGTGCATTATTTGCAAAAAATACTAAAGACATGACAAGAAGATTGACTTGGAGAACAATTGATTGCAATGATTATTCTACATATGACACTTTTATATGCAAAAATGATAGAACTTATTGTATTGGAAAAAATATCATAGCAGAATTTTATCTTGGTAACAAAATTGCAGAATTTGAGGTGCCATTCGAAAAGCCTACTATATTAGCTTATTATATGGATGATGTAGTTGTTGCTGAAGGAGATTTTGAAAATTCTACTTTAATGTTATGTACGCAGGAAAAATGTATACCAATTTCAAATTATTTTTCAGGATTGCCTGTTGAAATACATATAAATGGATTATATTATATAGAGAATGATATGACTCTTCATATGTATAATTTATGTACAGGTAAAACTACTTTCATATCAGATGATACATATGAATTGTTCTATTCTTCAGGTATAAATTTTAAATCCAAAGATGGAATTTATAGAGTTAATTTGTATGTTTCAGAGGATGGGAGCGAGTGCATCAAAAATATTAAGTCGGAAAAAACTGATTTAGTATTTGAAAAATGGAAAGAGTGAGAACAAGAAAAAATAATATACTAACAAATAATGACCGAAGATGGGAGCTTTCTTTTGAAAGCTCCTAAAATATTTTTAGATATTTTTTTATAAAACATAAGAGGTCTGTATAAAACAAGATGCACTCCTTTTGGTTAGAAAAATGAAGTAGAAGAAACATCCAAATTGTCGTTGGTTCTAGTCCAGTAAGAGGAGCAAATTAGAATTTTCGTCAAACCTTTTGAAATTCAGTTTCAGCAAAGAGTTAATTATAAAAAAATAATAAATTTGTTATTATTACATATGTTAGTGTAAAATTTTTGTTTAAAAAAATAATGAAAAAACATTTTAACATATTAGCAAATCCAACATTGATTTTTAATATAATCTAATATATAATATAAAAAAATTTGGAGGTACTATTTTGAATAAAGAAGAAATTTTTAATTACTGTGTAGAAAATTTAAAGTGCTCTGAAATAAAAAAGGATGAGCCAATGAAAAAACATACATCATTTAAAATAGGAGGAAATGCTGATATATTTATAAAAATATCAGATTTAGATGACTTAAAAAATATATTAAAATTTATAAACGAAAATAAAATAAATTTTACAATAATAGGAAATGGAAGCAATATTCTTGTTAAAGACAATGGAATTCGTGGTATTGTCGTTAAATTGGATTTTAAAGAAATTGATATAAAAAAAGATGATAATAAAGCAATAGTAACTGTAGGAGCTGGAGTTTCATTAGGATTGCTAGCACAAAAATTACTAAAGGAATCAATAGGTGGATTTGAGTTTGCATCTGGAATTCCAGGAACAATAGGTGGCGCAGTAAGAATGAATGCTGGAGCTTATGGTGGTGAATTTAAAGATATTGTAATATCAACAAAATGCATTGATATTACAGGAAACATTATAGAGCTTGCAAATAAAGAGCAAGATTTTTCATACAGACACAGTGCTTTTATGAATAACAATCTAATTATAATACAAAGTAAATTAATGCTTGATATACAGGAAAATCAAGATGAAATAAAGCAAAAGATGGACGAAAATTTAAATTCTAGAAAATCAAAACAACCAATAAATATGCCTAATGCAGGTAGCACATTTAAACGTGGTAGTGATTTTATTACTGCTAAATTGATTGATGAATGTGGTTTAAAGGGTTACACAATAGGTGGAGCTCAAATATCTGATGTTCATGCAGGTTTTGTTGTAAATACTGGAAATGCAACTGCAGAAGATGTATTATCATTAGTTGATTATGTAAAAAACAAAGTTTATGAAAAATTTAAAAAAGAAATTCAATTAGAAGTTGAAGTAATTGGAGAATAACATCAGAAGGAAGAGGTTAGATAATGAAAGGTTTTTTTTCGTGGTTTAAATCCGAGAATAAAATTAAGAGATGGCTGTTTTTAATTTTAGTTTCGATGATAGCAATTTGTTATGCTATGTCAACAATTTTTGTTACAGAGTCGTTAGACATAACAAGTGTTTTTAAAATAGTTATATTATTTATATTAGGATTTTCTGGAATTGTTTTTTCAGTTGTTTCTATTCAAAAAAGAACATTAGAGCTTTTGGTAAAAGAAACTGATAAAAGAGATAATGTAAAATCCTTAATATATAATAAAAAAGTATATAATCAAGGTCCTAAAATAGTTGTTATAGGTGGTGGAAATGGTTTAAATGCTGTACTTCGAGGTTTAAAAACTTATACTGATAATATTACAGCAGTTGTAACAGTAAGTGATTATGGAGAAGGAAAAACAGATTCACGAATGTTACTTAATACATTACCATTAGAAGACATAAAAGAAAGTTTAATTGCATTAGCATATAATGAAGAAGAAATGGAGAATTTAATAAAACACCAATTTACATATGGGGCATTAAAGTCACTTTCTTTTGGAGATATTTACTTATTAGCAATGCAAAACTTATATTCAGATTTTTCAAAATCTGTAGAAAAATCGAAAAATATTTTAAATATAACAGGAAAAGTGCTACCAGTTACTCAAGATGAAATCGAAATATGTGCAGAGCTAACAGATGGTACTGTTATAAGAGGAAAAAATGAGATTCCAGATGTTATTAATGAAAAAGTATGTAATATAAAAAGAGTATACATAAGCCCATCAAATTGTAAGGTATCACCAGGTGTTGTCGAAGCAATTAAAGATGCAGATGCAATAGTTATAGGGCCAGGAAGTTTATATACAAATGTAATACCAAATCTTTTGGTAAAAGGCGTATCAAAGGCAATAAAGGAATCAAAAGCATTTAAAATTTATGTTAGCAATATTATGACTGAACCAGGGCAAACATATAATTATTCTTTAACAGACCATATAAGAGCAATAAAAAGACATATGGGTGAAGGAATGATAGATTACTGTATTTATGATACAGGAGAAGTTATGCCAGAATACATAAGAAAATATAATATGCAAGGTTCAGAGCTAGTAGAGCAAGATATTCAAAGAGCAAAAAATGAAGGAATAAAACTTATTAAAAGGGATTTAGCAACAGTTGAAAATGGTCATATACGACATAATCCAGATGCAATTGCAGGAGCGATAATTGAATTGGTTTGTGAAGATTTAAAATTTAAAGATAAGCAAAATGACCCAGAATATTTAATTTTAAGTCAAAAACTAAAATATAAGAAAATTAATCCTAAAAAGAAAAATAAATGGAAAAAACAAAAATTAAATAAAGATGGAAAAAGCAAATTTTATTCTAAATATGAAAACAGAATAATGTCAATAAGAGAAAGTGATGAAAAATTAAAAAGAAAGATTATGAATGAAAAAAGAAGTAATCAAATTTTAGAAAAAGTAAGCAATATTAAAAAATACAATACTGATACACAAAGAGCTAAAAAGATAGAAGAAGAAAAGCGAAGAAAAATTATGAAGAAATAAAATTTGTAATTTTTATATAGGATAATACTGAAGAAAAAGAGAGGTAAGTATGAATGAACTTAAAAAAATCAAGTTTTGAAGATATAATAAAAAAAGAATGGATTGTTACAAATGGACTTGGAGGATTTGCAAGTTCAACAGTAGCAGGTGCTAATACAAGAAGATACCACGGAATACTTGTGGCACCATTAAATCCTCCTGCACAAAGATATCTATTAGTTTCAAAAGTTGATGAAAGTATAGATATTAATGGAAAAACATATCCATTATATACAAATATGTGTAAAAATAATATATCAGAAGGATATAAAAATTTAGTAGCATTTGAAAAAGAAGAAGTTCCAACATACTATTATAATGTTGAGGGAATAGAAATTGAAAAAACAATATGTATGGAGTACAGAAAAAATGTTTCTATTATTTTGTATAAAATAAAAAATAATGAATCAAAAACAAAATTAAATTTAACACCATTACTTAATTATAGAGATTTTCATGGTACAAGCTATAATAAGAATTTTTATATAAAGCAAACCAATAATAAAAATTTAGTTGATATAGTGATAGATAATAGCGAGCATCACATATATATGAATTGTTCAGATGGAAATTATATTGTAAAAGAAAATGATTCATTTAAAAATATGTACTATATAGAAGAAGAAAAAAGAGGACTTCCAAGTGAAGAAAACCACGCAATAGCAGGAACATATGAAATTGAAATTAATCCAAATGAAGAAAAATATATTACATTTGCTTGCTCTCTTGATGAAATAAAAATTGATAGAAAAAATGGTGTAAAAATAATTCAAAATGAAAAGAAAAGAATTAAGCAATTAATAGATAAATCAGATTTATCTGGTGATGATGATTTAATAAAAAAATATATAATAGCAACAGATAATTTTATTGTATCAAGAAAAAATCTACTAACTCTTATAGCTGGATATCCTTGGTTTTTAGACTGGGGAAGAGATACATTAATTTCTTTTGAAGGAACAGTATTAAAAAATAAAAGATTTGATGTTGCAAGAAAAGTATTATTAACATTTACAAAAGACATAAAACAAGGATTAGTACCAAATGGATATTCTGAGTATGATAATACTCCACTATATAATAGTGTTGATGCAAGTTTATTATTATTTGAACAGGTTAAAAAATATATAAATTATACTAAAGATTACGATTTTGTTAAGGATAAATTATATACAAAATTGAAGAACATTATTAAAAATTATACCAAAGGTATTGATTTAGATAAAAATAATATTTATTTAGATGAAGATTATTTAATATCTGCAGGATCATTAGAAACTCAAAACACTTGGATGGATGCAAAAGTTGGCGATTATGTTGTTACTCCAAGAAATGGAAAGCAAGTTGAAATTAATGCTATGTGGTATAATGCACTTATGATTACTGCTGAACTTGCAGAAAAATTTGAAGATGATGTAGATATAATAAATGAGCTAAAAGAACTAGCTAATAATACTAAAAAATCATTTAATGAAAAATTTTACAATAAAAAGAATAAATGCTTATATGATGTATTAGGTGATGATAAAATTAGACCAAATCAATTATTTGCTCTATCATTAAGTTACCCAGTTATAGATCCAAAAACAGAAGTTGCAAAAGAAATGTTTAATACTGTAACTAAAAAGTTGTTAAATAATTATGGATTAAAAACATTAGCAAAAGGAGAAGTTCATTATACTGAAGTATATGAAGGAGATTCATATAGAAGAGATATTAGTTATCATCAAGGAATTACATGGCCATGGTTATTAGGTCCATACAATGATGCATTTTTAAATATCATTTATGCGGAAAAAAGTAAAAGCGAGAAAAATAATTTAATTGAGCATCATCAAAAATTTGTTGAAAAATTAAAAAAGACATATACAAAAGAGCTAAACGAAGGAAAAACAATAGGTAGCATTTCAGAGCTTTATGATTCAAAAAAACCATTTGAATCTGAAGGAGCATTTGCACAGTGTTGGAGTGTTGCTGAAGTATTTAGAATAATATTATAATTTTGTTTAAAGTGTAGGAGAAAATGTATGACTATTAATCAATTAGAAAAAGAATTAAAAGAAAATAAGTTGTCAAGCATATATTTACTATATGGACAAGAGCGATATTTATTAGATAATGTAGTAAAAAAAATAAAAAAATCTTTTGGAAATTTAGTAGATGGATTGAATTATATTAAAATAGATAATTCAGCCATTGATAATATCATTTCTGAAATTCAAACTCCTGCATTTGGATTTGAAAGAAAACTAATTATAATAAAAAACACAGATTTGCTAAAAAAACAATCTAAGAAGAAAAATCAATTAATAATTGATAAAATAGAAAAAATATCTGAATATATTGAAAATAATAAAGATGAAATAAAAGATCAGAATGTTATAGTATTTATTGAAGATGATATTGAAAAAAATAAATTATATAAAACAATAGAAAAAATTGGAATAGTATGTAATTTTGAACCTGAAAAGCCACAAGAACTATCAAATAGAATTAAATATATTTGTAATGCATATTCTGTAAATATTGATAATCCAACATTAGCATATTTTATAGAATGTTGTGGTACAAATTTACAAGATTTAATTAATGAAATAAGAAAGTTGATTGAATATAAGGGAAAAGGTGGTCAAATAACTAAAGAAGATATAGATATATTATCTATAAGACAATTTGATAGCGTTATATTTGATTTAACAGATAATTTAGGCAGAAAAAATGTTGCAAAATCATTAGAAGTGTTAAGAAATTTGATATATGCTAAAGAGCCTATTCAAAAAATTTTAATTACATTGTATAATCATTTTAAAAAATTATATATAGTTAAATTATGTGAAAAATATAAAAAAGACATACAAGAAAATTTAAATTTAAAACCAAATCAAACATTCCTTGTTTCAAAATATAAAAAGCAAGCAGGTTATTTTAAAGAAGATGAGTTGTATAATATATTAAAACAATTTATAAATTTAGATGAAAAATACAAAGATGGTGATATTGATTTAAATATTGGCATTGAAGCTGTAATATGTGGATATTGTAGTTAAATATTATAGATATAATATGAATAAAAAATAATGTTTTCCAAATAATATTTTGGAAGACATTATTTTTTTGAAGGGAATGATTTTATATGTATAATTTTAGAACTGATATGGCAGATGAGAGACGTGATATTTATAAAAAAGCTAATAAGCTGGAAGGTGATATTCCGGGAATTGAAACAATTGAGAAGATAAGTAATGAAAATATTAAGTCATCTGTGGTTAAAATAATAAATGAAGAAGGGGAAAAAGCAATTGGCAAACCGATTGGAACGTATGTTACAGTTGATATTAAAAATTTAAGATTAGCAGATGATGATGAAATCGAGAATGCTTCTAATATAATTAGTGAGGAGCTTGCAAGTATTGTTGATGAAAAAATTGGTAAACAAGATGAAATTTTAGTTGTGGGGTTAGGAAATCAATCTGTTACTCCAGATGCATTAGGTCCAAAAGTATCTCAAGAAATCGAAGTTACAAGACATTTATTAAAATATGCACCAGAATGTGTTATAAAAGGAGCAAGGTCTGTATGTACAATTGCACCAGGTGTATTAGGAACAACAGGTATAGAAACTTTGGAAATAATAAAAGGTGTAGTTGATAATGTAAAACCTAAATTAATAATTGTAATAGATAGTTTAGCATCAAAGAGTATTGAAAGAATAAGTAGTACAATACAAATTTCAGATACGGGAATAGTGCCAGGAGCTGGTGTTGGTAATACTAGAAAAGAGCTAAGCAAAAACACATTAGGAGTACCTGTAATAGCAATTGGAGTACCAATGGTTGTAGATATTTTTTCTTGT
>FR878314.1 GCA_000434335.1 Clostridium sp. CAG:492 | reverse complement strand
ACTGATTCTTTATATTTTAATCTATCTGTGATATTATTTTCCATAAGAGAGCACCTCCGATATGTTTATTTTTGGTCATTTAAACAATATCATTTTTGGTACTCTCTTTCAATATTTTTTCAATCTGTTTGTGACATATCTATTTTAAACCTATATTTATTAAAAATTGTAAAATTAAAGTACTTCGTCTAAAACCTTTGCTAAGTATTTAGCACTTGTTTCGCATTCTTCTAAAGTGTTCCCTGTTGCTCCTATTTCTATTATGTTAGCTGCTTTTGATAGGTGTTGATTGTATCTTGCATTTCTTAATAGTATTGGTTTGAATAAACCTGGATATAATTCATTTGCTTTTTGCTGTACTTTCATTGCAAATTGTAAGTTTTGTTGCCAATTGTCGTGTGTTAATCCGCTTCCATTCGTGCCTATTACAAACATTATTTGTGCTGCATATTCATCTCCTATTTTTACTTTTGGTGCATATGAATCATCTCCTATTGCATCTCTGTGTAGGTCTATTACTACATCTGTATCTTTATTTTGCGATAATATGCCACTCACTGTTTTTAATGATCTACCATATGAACCTGTGTATGCTGGATAATCATGAAATGTTTTGTTATGTATTACATTGTGTCCATATGATGTTAAATACTTTTGTAGCTCATCTCCAACTCGTACTACATTATGATTTAAATCTGTTGTTCTATAATTTCCTGTTGATTCATATTTATTTGCATCTGTTTGAGTATAACTTTCACATGTATGAGTGTGAAATATTAATATGTTTTTGCTATTTACTGTTATATTAGTTGATAAATTCATATTTGCTAAATCATAGCTTGTTTCATTTTTTATTTTAATTCCGTTTTTTTCATAATTATATGTATTTTTATATTTTGAAGCAACAGTTTCTGTCTGTATATCAGTGCTAACTTCTGTAATATTTGATGTATCAATATTTTCTTGATTAGCAGAGTCATCTGTATTATTTGTAGTACTAATATTTCCTGCATTATCTTGATTTTCATCTTCTTCATCTACAGATGTTATATTTCTTGATGATACAGTTGTTGACATTCTAAATTCACTTTCTAACATACTTTGTGGTTTTATTTCAAAAATATTTGGTTTCTTTAATTCTCCCATTTCTGTTATTTCTTCAGTTATGTATGAAATACATTGTGTTGTATTTATTGTTTTAGTTTCAAAATTCTTTTTTGAATAATTGTATATTTTTAATATTATAAATAAAGCAGCAACTATAACGCCGAGTTTTATTATATATTTCCAAATATCTTTTGTAGAAACTACAGATACTTTTATCATATGCGTCTCCTTTGTATGATTTATAAAAATTCAATGAATATAATTTTCATTAATTGACCTTATTATAAATTATATGCTAGATATTGAATATTTATGATTTTCTATATATAATAATACTACTTTAAGGAGGTGATTTTTTGGAAGAATTAGATAGTAGAAAAGTCCTTTCAAAAACATTCTTTTGGATGTTTTTAGGATTACTTGGTACAGGTTTAGTTGCTTTTTACACTTATAGCTCTGGATTGTATTTATCAATTTTTACTTCTGTTAGCTCTTTGGCAATTTTAGCTTTAGTAGAGGTCGTTGTTGTTATAGTATTTTCTCTTTGTTTTAGAAAGCTTTCACCTACTGTTGTTGGAATACTGTACTTTGTTTATGCATTTTTAAATGGATTTACATTTTCTAGTATTTTTGCAGTTTATGAAATTAGCTCTATAATGTATGTATTTTTATTAACATCTATTTTATATGCAGTTTTAGCCTTTTGTGGTTATAAAACTAAAATTGATGTTAGTAAATGGAGTACTATTTTATTTGTAGCTTTAATAGTTTCATTAATTGCATCTATTGTAAATTTATTTTTAGGAAACACAATGGTTGATATTGTAATAAGCTGGATAGTTATATTTATCTTTGCAGGTTACACAATTTATGATATGCATATATTAAGAGAGCTATCAAGTGACCCATCTATAAACCAAGATAAAGTTTATATTTATTGTGCTATGCAATTATACTTAGATTTTATAAACTTGTTTATACGATTACTTCGTATATTTGGAAAAAGCAGAGATTAAAAAGAATGCAGATCTAAAATCTGCATTCTTTTACTATTTTTTCCCAAGGCAAGTATTCTTTGCCAAAGTGACCATAGTTAGTAGTTTTCTTATAAATTGGTTGTTGTAAATTTAAATATTTTATTATTCCGCGTGGAGTTAGGTCAAATATACTGTATATTTTCTTTGATATTTCTTCTTCTGGTATACTGTTTGTTCCAAATGTATTTACATATATTGATATTGGCTTGGCTACTCCAATTGCATATGATAATTGTATTTCACATTTCTTTGCTAATTTATTTGCTACTACATTTTTTGCTAAAAATCTTGCCATATATGCAGCTGATCTATCCACTTTTGTTGCATCTTTTCCTGAAAAAGCTCCTCCTCCGTGACGTGCATAACCTCCATATGTGTCTACTATTATCTTTCTTCCAGTTAAACCGCTGTCACCTAGTGGGCCACCTATTACAAATCTTCCAGTTGGATTTATATAATATTTTGTATTTTCATCTAATAGCTCCTTTGGAACTATTTTATTTATTACTTCTGATTTTATATCTCGTTTTAATTTATTTAAATCTGCATCTTCATTATGTTGAGCAGAAATTACTATTGTATCTACTCTTTTTGGAATGTCATCATCATATTCAACTGTAACTTGTACTTTTCCATCTGGTCTAATGTAATTAATTATTCCGTTTTTCCTTACATATGATAATCTTTCTGCAAGTTTATGTGCTAATGAAATTGGCAATGGCATTAGCTCTTCTGTTTCATCACAAGCAAAACCAAACATAATGCCCTGATCTCCTGCCCCTTCCGATATAATACCTTTTCCTTCTTTTTGCTCTAATGATTCATTTACCCCTAACGCAATATCTGGAGATTGTTTTGATATATTTAAGTGGATTTTGCACGTCCTATAATCTATATCTAAATTAGCATTATCATATCCAATTTCTTTTATTGCATTTCGTACAATTTTTTCGATATCAATTCCATCCGCCTTTGATGTTATTTCGCCTGTTACTAAAATTTCGCCTTTACCAGCAACTGTCTCACAAGCCACTCTTGAATTTTTGTCTTTTTCCAAATAACTATCCAATATACTATCTGATATGTAATCACACAATTTATCAGGATGCCCTTCTGTTACACTTTCTGATGTAAATAATTTTTTCATAAAAAAAACCCTTCTTTCTTTATATTTTGTATTAATATGTTTAATCAATTTTATGATAGCTTGTGAAGCTTTTTATTATTATTTACATTATATCTTATAAAAATACAAAAAACTCCTAGCAATCATGCCAGGAGTAATAACTTTGCTCACAAAAATCATCATTCAAAGCACTTTTTGCTTTGTCGGTATTAGCACCTTATAAAATACAGGTTGCTGTGGAGTCATTAAGCCGATTCTTTCGTCCACTCTTGATAACATATTGTAATTATTATAATTATTTAACTTTTATTTGTCAATATAAATTTAATGTTCTGCATCTGTTTTTGTTAAATGAATTGTTCCCTTTGGATGTTGTGGCGGTGCATAAATTGAAAATAATTTTATTGGTTCATTTCCAATATTAATTAAATTATGCCATTTTCCGGCAGGAACTACAAATACCATATTTTCACTTACCTTTTTTGAAAAATCTAGATTATTTTGTGCATCTCCCATTTTTACCATTCCGAATTCCTTGATCTATTTGTATAAATTGGTCTACATTTGGGTGAATTTCCAATCCCATACTTTCATTTTGAGGAATGTTCATTAACGTTATTTGTAAATTGTTTCCAGTCCATAATGTTGTTCTAAAAGCTTTATTTAATCCAGCTAATTCTTTAATATTCACAGCTAAAGGCATTGGTCCATAATCTTTTATGTAATTTGTATTTTCATTTTGTTGATGGTAATAATTACCATAATTTCGATAAAACCTATTCATCATATTTTCTTCCTTTCATATATTATTATATATTTTAATATATGAATTTAGGTATATTTTGTGAAAGGGGGACAGTTTTCTTTTCCCACCTTTCCCAACCGTCCCCTTTTCCAACCTTTCCCATTTTTTAATTAATTGCATTTCCATTAACATATAATTTGTATCCGTTAAAATTTATATTACTGTATGATGTATCAGTGTCTTCTAATGATGTAACATATGAATCACCTGTTAATGTTATTTTTGATGTTGTGTCTAGTTTTAGAGATACATTTTTTGCTGAATTATCTGCATTTATTGTTCCTATGTATTCTGATGTTTCTTGTAAGTTCATTGTTAATGTTGAAATATTATCTAATTCAATATTTCCTTCTAATACTTGTTTTGTTGCATTAACAGTTACATTTCCACCATTTGAACCACTTGTTCCCCATTCTGATGTTCCTTTTGCACTTATTAAAATGTTGCTACCATAAACTAATTTTGTATTTTCTAAATTAATTATTGCATCTGTATTTGTTATAAAAAACATAGGTGCTGTTTTGTAATAGTTTGAACTTGATTGTATTTGCAATGTTTAATTTTTTGCTATAAAGTTTCCAGTTCCAACTGATGCATCTCCAGACATTGATTGGTAAATCATTACACCACAATTATCTAATTACTTGAATTATCTCCATTTCCTTATTTTTTTAAGATTACTACTTGATTATTAAAATTACCTTAAATTTTTTTACTTTTTTTGCTAGTTTAAACTCTTGACATATGTATTCTTTAGAAATATAATTTTCGTATAAATTTTATAAGGAGGGACACATATGAAAAAATATTTATGTGAATTTATTGGTACTGCAGTTCTTGTATTATTTGGTTGTGGAACAGCAGCAATAACTGGAGGATCATTACTAATAACAGCATTAGCTTTTGGTTTATCTATAGTAGCTATGGCTTATGTAATTGGTAATGTTTCTGGATGTCATATTAATCCAGCAGTTTCTTTAGCAATGTTAATAAATGGAAAAATAACATTAAAAGATTTTGTGGGATATGTTATAGCACAATTTTTAGGAGGTTTTGCTGGAATTGGACTTTTATTTGCAATAATGTCTTTTACAGCATATGATATTACTACAGTTGGATTTGGAGCAAATGGATTTGATACTGCTTCATCTCTTCAAATTAGTATGATTGGTGCTATAATTGTAGAAATTATTCTTACATTTGTATTTGTTTATACTGTATTAGGTGTAACATCAGATGAGAAAAAATCTTCAGTTGCCGGAATAACTATTGGTTTAACTTTAGCTTTTGTACATATTTTAGGAATTCCATTTACAGGAACTTCAGTAAATCCAGCAAGAAGTTTAGCTCCAGCTGTATTTTCACAAATATTTATTGATAACAGCGAAGCTTTGTCACAAGTATGGGTATTTATATTAGCTCCATTAGTTGGTGCAACAATAGCTGCTTTTGCATATAAATTTTTAAATAAAAAAGAAGCTTAAAATCAAAATATTATTTAGAAAAAAGAGATTTGAGTTAACATTACATTAACTCAAATCTCTTTTTATTAAAGTTCAAATTGTGAATTATATAAGTCAGCATAAAATCCTTTTTGTGCTATTAGTTGTTCATGGTTTCCTTGCTCTATTATGTTTCCATCTTTCATTACTAGAATTAAATCGGCATTTTTTATTGTTGATAATCTGTGTGCTATTATGAAAGATGTTTTTCCTTCTGTTAACTTATCCATTGCTTTTTGTACAAGCTCTTCTGTTCTTGTATCTACATTTGATGTTGCTTCATCTAATATTAAGAATGGTGCATCATGTATCATTCCTCTTGCAATTGTAAGTAATTGTCTTTGTCCTGCTGATACACTATCATTATCTGATATTTTTGAATCATATCCATTTGGTAATGTTTTTATAAAGTGATGTAATCCAACTTCTTTACATACTTTCTTTACCATTTCGTCTGTAACATTTTGTCTGTTATATATTATGTTTTCTTTTATTGTACCATTAAATAACCAAGTATCTTGTAATACCATTGTAAATAAATCATGTATATTTTCTCTTGTTAAATCCTTTGTTGAAACTCCATCTATTTTTATATCACCAGAATTTATATTATAAAATTTCATAAGAAGATTTACCATTGTTGTTTTTCCAGCTCCTGTTGGACCTACTATTGCAACCTTTTGTCCCGGAAGTGCTGTTGCTGTAAAATCTTTTATTGTTGGCCTATCATTATTATCATATTGGAATACAACATTTTTAAATTCTATTTTTCCTTTTACATCTTTTCTATCTAGAGTTTTTGTTATATTACTTTGACTTGTCATTTCTTCTTCATCAACAAACTCAAATACTCTTTCACTTGCTGCAGCTGTTGATTGTAATGATGTCATTGCTTGTGCAATTTGAGATAATGGTGATGTAAATAATCTTACATATGTTATAAATGCAACTATTACACCAAATGAAATACTTCCATCCGCTGCTAATAATGCTCCAACTATACATACAGCTACATAACCAAAGTTACCTATAAAGTTCATTATTGGCATCATTAATCCAGAGAAAAATTGACTTTTTCTATTACTGTCACAAACCTTTTGATTTAATTTATCAAATTCTTCATCAGCCTTTTTTCTACCATTATATGCTTTTACAACATTTAGTCCAGAATATACTTCTTCTATATGACCATTTAAATTTCCTAAATTTTCTTGTCTTGCAACGAAATACTTTTGTGATTTTTTTAATATTAAAATCATTCCAATAAATCCTATTAAACTTGCTACAATTGCTGTAATTGCTAATATCCAATTTGTAACAAACATCATTATAATTGTTCCTAAAAATAATGTAACGCTACTTACCAATGTTGCAAGTGATTGGTTCATTGATTGAGCTATTGTATCAACATCATTTGTTACTCTTGATAAAATATCACCAGTTTGATGTCTGTCAAAATATTTTAATGGTAATTTATTTATTTTTGTAGAAATTCTACTTCGTAAGCTTTTTGCAAATTTATTTGCTACTATAGTCATTGATATTGATTGAATATATGTGCATAATGCACTTGCTAAATAAATACATACTAATATTAAAGTTATCTTTTTAATTTTATCTATATTCATAAATGGTTTAACAACTTTTTGTATAGATTCTGGCATTTTATCTATTTTAGCATATAACTCGCTTGCACTTGTTCCTTCTGTTAAAGTACTCATTTCTGTTATATATTTATATTGATCATCTGTAGAAATTTTTGTGCCATCTATTTCAAATTCAGAAAATAAAATATCTTTCATACTTTCAGGTATTGTTATATTTGTATTTTTTTCACCATCTTGCATTTGTGAAATTAATGTTAATAATTCTATTTTATCTTTAGAAGAAATTTCTTTTCCTTTATATGTAGAATCTGATAGAATTATATTTAAAATGCTTTCTGGTAACTGAGCAATACTTTTAAATAATTCATCTTGCTTTTCTGATTCGCTTGATTGTTTAATTACATCTTGAAATTTTTGTTTATCTTCTGTACTAATGTCTTGTGATGACATTATTTGTGTAATAGAATCTTTTGATAAATTCATTTGTAATATTTTAGGCATTACATCTGCCATTTTTTCTTGACTAAAATTTTCAGTTATTTTGCTTGAAAGTTCTTGCATATTGTCCTTATTAACTACTAATCCTGTAGAAATTTCATCTGTTAAATCTGATAATATATTTGGTGCACTTATTGATAAAATTGAGCCAGCTATTGCTAAAATTAATGCAACTAATATAACTGCTTTAAAACCACGCAATTCACTAAACAATCTTTTTATTGCACTATTAAAATCTTTTGCTTTTTCACCTGCACCAGCTCCTGGACCTCCCATTGGTCCTCTTGGCATTCTTCTAGGAGTTTTTTCATTATTATTTTCTATTCCGCATTTTCTAATTCCTCCTTTGATAATTGTGATAGTGCTATTTCTTTATATACATCACAGTTTTTTAATAGCTCTTTATGTGTTCCCATTCCTACTGAAACACCATCTTCTAATACTATTATTTTGTCTGCATTCATTATTGTTCCAATTCTTTGTGCTACAATCAAACTAGTTGCATCTTTTGTGTATTCTTTTAATGCTTTTCTTAATAAAAAATCTGTTTTATAATCTAATGCTGAAAAACTGTCATCAAATATATAAATTTCTGGACTTCTTGCTATTGCTCTTGCTATTGCTAATCTTTGTTTTTGACCACCAGATACATTTGTTCCACCTTGTGCTATATGAGTATCATATTTTTCATCCATTTTTTCAACAAACTCTTTTCCTTGTGCTACTTCTATAGCTTTTTTTATTTTTTCTTCAGATATTTCACCTTTTCCATTATCACCATATGCTATATTTGAATTAACAGTACCATTAAACATTACAGCTTTTTGTGGCACATAACCAATTTTATTGTGTAAAAATTCTTGTGTATAATCTTTTACATTAACTCCATCAACTAAAACTTCACCTTCTGTTGCATCATAAAAACGAGGTACTAAGTTAATTAATGTTGATTTTCCACTACCTGTTGAACCTATAAAAGCTACAGTTTCTCCTTTGTTTGCTTTAAATGAAATATTTTTTAATAAATATTCATCAGCATCTGGATATTTAAATGAAACATTTTTAAATTCAACAGTTCCAACTTCATTTGTTTTATTTGTATTTATATTTCCATCTTTTATTGTTATGTCTGTGTCTAAAACCTCATTAATACGGTTTGCAGATACTTGCGCACGAGGTGACATCATAAATATCATAGCCAACATTAAGAATGACATTATTACTTGCATTGCATATGAACTAAATACAACCATATCTCCAAATAGACCTAGTTTATTAACCATTGAAGCATCTCTTATTAAATATGCTCCTATAAAGTAAATAGCTAAAGTTAAAAAATACATTACTAAATACATTACTGGTTGCATTATAGCAAATTTCTTTTGATTGTACATTTGTTGGTTTGTTAATTTTGTATTAACATCTTCAAATTTATTTTCTTGATAATTTTCTGCATTAAAGGCTCTTACAACTCTAATTCCGGTTAAGTTTTCTCTTGTTACTCCATTTATTTTATCTGTCAATTTTTGAACAATTTTAAATCTAGGCATTACAATTATTGTTAATATTGAAATTACTGTTAATAAAATTAAAACCGCAATTCCAGTTGTCATACTCCATTGCCAACTTTTATTTAATATTTTTGTAATTGCCCATATTGCTGTAATAGGTGCTTTTATCATTAATTGCAATCCCATTGCAACTAACATTTGAACTTGTGTTATATCATTTGTTGTTCTTGTAATTAAACTGCTTGTAGAAAATCCTTTTACTTCGCTCATTGCTAGGTCTTCAACCTTATCAAATAATTTTTTTCTTACTGATTTTGAAAAATTAGCCGCAACTGTAGCAACTAAATATCCAACAATTACTGCAGATACTAAACTTCCAAATGCGCAACCTAGCATATATGCACCATTTTTTATAATATCACTCATCTGACTTCCTTCAGTTTGAACTAATACAGTAATTTCTGACATATAATCAGGCATTTTTAGCTCTAACCATACTTGAACTATAATTAATATTAAACTAATTAGAGCTAAAAACCATTCTTTTTTTGTTAAATTTTTTAATAGTTTTATCATAATTTCATCCTTCCTATATATTAAATATGTAAAATACAAACATTATATTTATATTTTTTTACAAACGCTTTCTGTTCCTTCAGACATATTTTCTATATTTTCTTTCATTTTATCAATTACATTAGAAAAAATTTTTAAATCTGTTTTTGAAATATCTTTTATTACTATTTTTTCCAATTCATCTAATTTTTTTTCACTTTTTTCAAATATTTCTTCTGCATTTTTATTTAAAATTATTTTTTTAATTCTCGTATCTTCTTTGTCTGTAATACGTGTTATAAAACCATTTTTTTCCATAGTTTTTAAAACCCCAGATACTGTTGCTCTTCGTAATTTTAAAACATTTTCTAAATCTCTTTGATATATATCTTCATTTTTATGTTTCAATATATATGCTATTATTTGCATTTGTGTAGGCGTAGGAAATATTTTTTGTTTTTTTAAATTACATTGCTCTGGAATAAATTCTTTTTCGTCAATAAACAGCCTTATTATCATTTTCTCTAAAGACCTTATTTTATATAAAGTCTCATGACTTTTCATAAAATCCCCTCTTTTCATTTTTGTAAGTTGCCTTACGTTATATCTTATTATCTTTTTTTAAAATTGTCAATTGCCTTACAATTTTTTCACTAAAAATTCACATTTAGAGCAAAATAAAAAGCCCTCCTCGAAGAGATCCTGATTCAGGTTCTTCGAGAAGGACAGTCTGCCAAGCTGGTTATCTGGTTATTTACTTGTCTTTTACGATGGCCTGAGCCATCAACATAGTGTCCATCGGAATAAACGAAAGGGAAATTCCAATAGTTACTGCATTGGCCCAGTGCAACAGGGAACTAACATCTGTAATGAATATTTGATCCATATACTGAATCATAAAGAAAGATACAAAAGCTCCTCCAATTAAAAATCCTACAGTCATTCTCTTGCTCTTCTTGAAAAAGAAAATAACTGCGATCACTGTCCAAAACAGTGCTGTCAACCCCCATACGAGGTTTACAATTGCAACCAATTCATTTGTTGTCATAAGATCACCTTTCTGCCACAATACTGTGGTCTTTTTTTGACATGTTTTTTTGACTTTCTATATGTAAACACTCAACCACCGGCTTGGCAATTGGGCGGATAAAAAAGATTAAAGGCATTCGCCTTATCCCCTCCCTTTTGAATAAATTATTTTGTATAAGTATATATATTGCCATATTTATGTTAATTTGTCAAGTAACATCTGATATTCCTTCACAAAAATTCACAAAATCCCAAAAAAGCATTATGCTAGTGCTAATGCTTTTTTGGGATTTCTTCATTTAGTTTCTTTATTTAATTTCATTTCTTTAGAATCATTTCTTGCTAATTCCATTAACTCATTTATTAGTTTTGTCAATCGTTGTGTTTCCTTTAAAGTTGTGCTTATATCTTCTGCATTATCTATTATTTTGCTTTCAGGTCTTTCTAACAAAGTTTCTTGTTTTGATTTTATTATTGCAAGTGGTGTTCTAAGTTCATGTGATGCATCTTGTACAAATTTAGTTTGTTTTTTCCATGATACAATTATTGGTTTCAATGTTCGTTTAGATAATAAATAGCTTGCAATTACTATAACAATAATACATATTATTATTGTTACAATTAATGTTTTCTTAAATTGATTTGCAATATCTTTTTCAGCATCAACATTTATTAACACTTGTCTATATGTTCCATCTTCAAGTTTATAATTTATGGCTCTATATGAATACTCCTTATTTATATTTACTTCATATATTGTGCTTAGTAAATCTTTATTAAAATCTACATCTTTAAATATTTCACTTACATTTGAATCCTCGTTTATAGTACCATTTTCAGATCTTTCAATAAATACTAATCTTGGATTTTGAAAATCATGATTATCTCCATTATCCTTATTATCAAACTCCTCATTTGATGGTTTAAGATTATCATTATCTTGCTCTGGCATATTTATTTTCATTTTTTTCTATAACAGTAATAATAATTTCACTATTTTGAATTTGATTATCTTCTGTATTTTCATTTGTATTTACTTCATTATCTACATTGCTATTACTGTAATTTTCTACTTGTGCATTTAACTTAATTTTACTTCCAATTTTTGCATCACTTGGAACTGTATATAGTAAATTTATTTTTTCTACACTATTATTTGATTTACTTGTTATTATATAAAATTTGTTATTTTCAATGTTTGTACTTACCGATTCATCCTCTACTTTAATATCATCTATACTTTCATTTGATGATAGTGAAAATTTAAAATCATTGTATTTTATCTTAAACAAGTTTATACTCATAGTAATAGTTTCACCTGGATTCACTTCAGTTTTATCAACTGAAAAAAATCTTCATTATCATTATTTGAATTTTTTCTCCACCATTTAAACCTGATGTTACTTGTACATATGAATCATTTGAAATTCCTGTTTCGATATTTACATTTTTTGTACTTCCATCATCTAGCACAACAACAACATATTTTTGTTCATTATTTGTTTGTACTGCATTTATTGGAACAGCAATACAATTTTCTGCTTTTTCAACAACAATTGAACATGATGCAGACATTCCTGGTTTTACATTCCCGTCATTTTCAAATTCTACTATTGCCGAAAAAGTTGTTCCACTTGATTGATATGTTCCAACACTACTTACGCTTTTTATTGTTCCTGTATAGTTTTTGTTTTCTATTGCAGAAAGAGTTATTGTAACTTCTTGATTTTCTTTAATTTTTTCTTTTTCATAATTCACCCTCCAATTTTTATTGGATTTAGTATAATAAACAAATCTTAAAATTTTCTTAAAAAGCAAAAAAATTCACTTCAATGAGAAGTGAATTTTTTTAACTATTTTATTTTATTTCTTTTTCTACGAACTATTATTGCAATTATTACTGCAGCTCCTGCTACTATTAATAATATATTAAACTTTTCACCAGTTTTTGAAATTGGACTTGGTGAAACAGTATTATCTCCAGGCCAAGAATATTTTATATCTGTTTTAGCTGTATCACCTGTTCCGTTTTGATAAACTGTAATATTTGTATCTACATTTTCACCTTTTTTATATGTTCTTGTTATTTTATGATTATCTGTATCAGGTACTATTGTCCAACCTTCAGGAATCTTATCTGGATCCATAGGTAAATTTGTTGTTACTGTTACTTTAACTTCTTTTGTATCATTTGTTGGTGTTTCTGGATCATACGTTTTGTCAATTATTCTAAATGGCCATTTTATTGAAACTGTTTGTTCATCTTTTCCACCATTAGCTCCAGTTAAAGGTACATTTTTTTCTGTTACCATTCCATTAAGTGTTGAATTATTGTATGTTTCAAATAAATATTTTTTAGCAATTTGTTTTTTATTATCAACATCAATATAATACCAACCTTTTTCATTTGGTTTACCTTCTTTATCTAAAGCTACACCATCAACAGCTATAATATCTTCATCTGTTTTAGATTTTATTATTGCTGTTACATCAGCATCTTTTTTTATGTCTGATGAATCATAATTTGGTTTAAAAGTACCATTTTCTGTTGTTCCACCAACATCTTTTGTTCCTATAAAAGCTTCATATGATAAATCTGTAGAAAAGTTTTTATCTGCTTTTTTATCTGTTATTAAATATGCATTTACTTTATATCTTCCTTCAGTTGTTTTATCTGATGTATATCCAAATACTAAATAATATACTTCATTATTAGCATTTATTTTTATTGAAGCATTATTCATTAAATTTTCCATTGATGCACAGAAATTATCTATTACATTATCAGCTTCTGTTGCTAATGTTCCACCTGCTTCTGTACAGATTTTTTCATATATTTGTTTTTCTCTTTCGGTATTATCTGTTGCAGTAATACTTGATTTATATTGAACTGCAAAAGAATTACTTGAATTATCTTCAACTTTTGCATTTAATGACTTACCATTTTTTGTGTTTAATGATATTTCCATACTAAAAGAACTTAAATTTCCAACTTTATTTGCAAAAAAAGATTTTAAATTTGCATATGCTGTATTTTTTAATCCTCCAGTTTCATTTAATGCTAAAACATTAAGAAAATCTTTAAAAATTGCTACATCATCTAAATCTAACTTATCATCTGCAAATTTACTAAAATTTGTAGCATTACTAAAGTCTATAATCTCACGATTATCTTTTTTCATTTGATCAACATTTACTAATTTTTCTTCTACATAACTATTAAATTTTGCTACATCCTGTCCTGCTGCATTTTTTGAATATTCATACATCATTTGAATTGGATTGTATGAATTTGGTTGTACCACATTTTCTTCTGCATATGCTACAAATATATTACTCATTAAGCTCATACATAGCATTGCAATAATTGTCATACTAATTATTTTTACTTTTTTCATAATCTTCTCTCCTTCTTTCTTTAGTATTATTTTCAATATTACTAAATAAAATTCATAAAATCAAGATAATAGCTCTTATTTTTTAAAATTTAATATTTTTGTAATGTTTTTGTAATATTTTTGTAATATTTTTATTGTAACACTTTTTATAAAATCTAATACTATAAATTGAGGTGATTTTAATGGGGTTAACTTCAACATCTACTGGAAATAAATTAATTACTAATATTTCAGCCTTCACCCAACACGATTTTATTATTGGCTTAGCCGGAAATCCTAATGTTGGTAAATCTACTATATTTAATAGTTTAACTGGAATGCACCAACATACTGGTAATTGGCCTGGAAAAACTGTTTCAAATGCTTCTGGATATTTTGAATATAATAATAAAAACTTTTTAATTTTTGATATTCCTGGTACATATTCTTTAATGTCTAATTCTGAAGAAGAAGAAATTGCTAGAGATTTTATTTGCTTTCAAAAGCCAGATGCAACTATAGTTGTTGTTGATGCTACTTGTTTAGAAAAAAGTTTAAACTTAGTATATCAAACTATGGAAATTACTCCTAATGTAATTGTTTGTGTTAATTTACTTGATGAAGCAGAAAAAAAAGGTATTGATATTAACTTAAGTTTATTATCAAAAGAGCTAGGAGTTCCCATTGTTGGAACAATTGCTAACAAAAAACATACTCTAGATAAGTTACAAGATGTAGTTTTTAAATTTTGTATGAATAAAATATATTCACAACCCATTTTAGTTACTTATCCTGATAATATTGAAAAAAATATTTTAGAAATTTCTAATAATTTAAAAGATATTTTACCTGAAAAATATGCATATCTTTCCAGATGGATTTCTTTAAAAATTTTGGACTATGATGATTCTATAATACAAAATATAAATGATAAAATTTTTAACACTAATGCTATAAATGTAAATTCTTTGAACCCATCTAACGAAAATACAAAAAGTGTAATTGTTTCTTCTATTGTAAAACAATGTGAATATATTTCTAAAAAAGTAATATCCTTTACTCGTAATTTCAAAAATAATGATAGAAAAATTGATAAAATTCTTACTTCAAAAACATTTGGTATTCCAATAATGTTACTTTTTTTAGGCATAATTTTTTGGATTACAATTATTGGAGCTAATTATCCATCTCAATTACTTTCTACTTTTTTTAATTTTTTACAGGATAAATTAATAATCTTGTTTAATAATTTGAATATACCAAGTTTTATTACTAATCCACTAATTTATGGTGTTTATCAAACTACAACTTGGGTAATTAGTGTTATGCTTCCTCCGATGGCTATATTTTTTCCAATTTTCACACTATTAGAAGATTTAGGATTTTTGCCAAGAATTGCTTTTAATTTAGATAAATGTTTTAAACGATGTTGTACTTGTGGAAAGCAAGCATTAACAATGTGTATGGGATTTGGTTGTAATGCAGCTGGTGTTGTTGGTTGTAGAATTATTGATTCAAAAAGAGAAAAAATTATTGCAATGTTGACTAATTGCTTTGTTCCTTGCAATGGTAGATTTCCATTTTTAATTACAATTGCCACAATTTTTGTTGGTGGATTATTTAGTGGTGTTTTTTCATCTTTGGTAGCAACTGCAACTGTACTTCTTATTGTTTTACTTGGAATTTTTATGACAATTATTGTTTCAAAATTCTTATCAAAAACAATATTAAAAGGTAAACCTACATCTTTTGTATTAGAGCTCCCACCTTATAGAAAACCACAAATTGGAAAAGTAATTGTTCGTTCAATTTTTGATAGAACAATATTTGTTTTAGGTAGAGCTTTAGCTGTAGCTGCACCTGCAGGTTTAATAATTTGGTTATTAGCCAATTTACATATTGGTGATATAACATTATTATCATTTGTAGCAAATATTTTAGACCCATTTGCAAAACTTATGGGATTAGATGGACATATTTTAACAGCTTTTATATTAGGATTACCAGCTAATGAAATTGTATTACCAATTATTTTAATGTCATATCTTGGTGATAGTGCTCTTGTTAATTTAGAAGACACTTTTTCTATTGGTAATATTTTAGTTCAACATGGATGGACTTTTATTACAGCAATAAATGTTATGATATTTTGCTTATTACATTTTCCATGTAGTACTACTTTAATTAGCATAAGAAAGGAGAGCCGGAAGCTTAAAATGGTGCATACTTGGTTTTGTAATTCCAACTGTTTGTGGAATATTTTTGTGTATGTTTACTAATTTAATTTGGAATTTTTTTGTATAAAAAAATAGGCAAAAGAAAATTATCTCTTTTGTCTATTTTTTTATTTTATCTTTTAATAAATTTTCCAGTAATCATTTTTACTATTCCTTTATTCATTAATATTGCATATATAACAGTCAATAATAATGCAATTGCTTGGAATATTACATTGTTCGAATAATATGATACAAATACTACTAATGTAATTAACACTGTCATTATTAAATCTTTTGAGTGTTTTAATTTTACAAACTCTTTCATTTTATTTTTTCTATACCAATATAAAAAGATTGATGATAATAATGTTGATAAAGCTGCTGCATATATTCCTATAAATTTGATTAGTGCTATATCTATGGCAAGATTAATTATAGCTGATACTAGTGTTGTAGTTCCGATTATTTTTGTTCTTTTGTATGCACTAAATATTCCACCATAAAAACTTGCCATATTAGAAAAATATACAGAAAATACTAGTATTGGAATATATAAATATGCTTCTTTATATCCCCCATTAATTAAAATTCCAAATATAAATGGAACTACTGCAATAACTCCTACTGTTGCTGAATATACTATATTTTTTAATGATGTATATATTCTATTATAATATTTATTACTATCATCTTCATGAAGTGCCTTTGCTGCTGATTCTTTCCATGCTATTGCAAAATAATTATATACTGTATTTATTATTGTTGGGAATTTATTTGATACAGCATATATACCATTACTTGCTGGACCTAAAGCTGATGTTATTATTACTCTGTCTGACAAATTTATTATTGTCCATGATAAGCTGTGTGGAATTAATGGTATTGAGTATACAAGCATTTCCTTCATTAATTTTTTATTTATTAATTTTACATCAATAAATTTTAATAAATGAACATTTGCTGATAAAAATACAACCATTATCATATTAGCAATAATTACTGATAATAGTAAACCATCTACTTTTAAATTTGTTCCTAATATAAATACTATATTTAGAACTATTGTTATTACACTTAAAATAAAATTAGATAAAGAATATAATTTTATTCTTCCTAGACCCCTTACTAAAGCATTCATTAATGCCATAAGTACAACTGCTATAACATATGGTATAAACAGTTTTGTTGTATTAATTGAAAATATTCTTATTACTGCAAATATAATTACACATGCTATTGCAAGTGTTGTAAGTATTGTTATTACAGTTTGCGTTATAATACTTTTTTCTTCTTTTTTATTTTTAGCATCTATTAAAAATCTAAACATAGATTCTTCTAATGTTAATGTTATAAATGGTGTTATAAATGTTATTATTGTTATTATTAAATCATAATTACCATACTGCTCTGTTGTTAATTTAGCTGTATATAATGACACTAATAAAAAAGATACTATTTGAGTACTAAACTTTCCAATTGCTATTATAAAAGTATTTTTTATTAATTCCTTTTCTTGTTTCATTTACAATCCTTTCTCCTTTCAAAATTAACCGCCTAGGCAAAATTTTATCATATTGAATTTTAAATTACAATAAAAATTATATAAATAAAATGTATTTTGTTTGCTATTTTTATTGTAAAAAATTGTTTTTTATGTAATAATTGTAACATAAAATAAATAAAGGAGGATTTTTTATGAAAAAAGCAATTATTATAATTGTGTCAGTCTTGGTTGTAGCTATTGCTACTTGTACTTGTTTATATTTTTTTACAGATGTTTTTAATTTTATAAAACCAGCAAGTGCTAACTTTTCAAGCCAAGCAAAAAAATTATTAGGAACAGATAAGGATAACAAATATTCAGATTATGAAGCTATGTTAAAGAAATTAAAAATATCAGATAAATCATATACTTCAAATGCTGACATTAGTATGAACGTATCTGTACCAAATTCAATTGTTGACTCTTCAACACAAAAATTAATCAACTCATCAAAGATAAAATACAATGGTAGCTATGATGCAAATTCAAAAGCTATGTCAAACAATGTTGGATTGTATAAAGACAATAAAGAATTTTTAACACTTCAACTTGTTCAAAAAGACCAAACTGTAAGTGTAGGATGTAAAGACTTATATGATAAAACATTAAATTTTGATTTATCAAAATATGATGAATTCTGCCAAAAGAATAATATTACTGCAGATGAAGAAACAAAAGCTTCTATTGATGCTTTAAAGTCTATGAAAGATTCTAATTATACTGATTTTCTATATGATCTTTTATATCTTTCAGAAGATGATTTTAACTCTTTAAACAAAACTTATGGAAATTTATTATCAGACCTTATAAGTAAAGATAATTATTCTACTAAGAAAAACGAAAAAATTACAGTTGGAGGAGACGATGTAAAAACTACAGCCTACTCTTTAACATTATCTGGTGAAGATGCATACAATTTTATTAATAAATTAGTAGACTTAGTAAAAAAAGACGATACTACAAAAAAATTAATTATTGATAAATATAATATCTTAAAGAAATACAATACTTCATTAATTTCAGCATATGATGAAGTAGAAGATAAATCTGCAAACCAAAATACTGAGCTTCCAGATTTAACTGTTGATAATATAAATTCATTTTTAGATGATTTAGTTAAAGATTTAGAAAAATCTAAAGATGATTTTACAAATTCAGATAAATGTTTACAATTTACTATATATTCTGACAAAAAAAGTGAACCTGTAAAATTTGAAATATCAGTTTTAGATGATAAAAAAGATAAAGAAGGAACAACAATATTTACAGAAGAGCTATCTGATGGAAAAACAAAATACACTATTGATATAAAAAATATTAATAAATTATCTAGTAATCAAACTAACGAAGACGATGACGATGATGATACATATTCAAATGTACTAAAAAATTCTTCATCATATACAAATGCACTTAATACAACAAAATCTACAACATCATCTAATAAATCCAAAACAAGTTCTTCATTATCAACATCATTAGATGAACTTGCAGATTCAATTTCTGAACTTATAATTGAAGATTCTTACAAAAAAACTGATGATTCAAGGAAAGGAACTATAACAATATCTGCAAAAACTTCTAACTCAAAACAAGAAGTCTCAAAACAAGAAATGTTAAAAATAGATTATGAAAATATTAACTCTAAATCAGAATATAAAACAAGTTTCTCTATTTCTAGTCCATTACAATCATATGCCTCACTTGACTATACTTATGATATAACAGGACTTGATAAAGATACTCAAGATATAAAATTAGAGCTATCTGGAAAATATGCTTCTTTATATTCTGCCAAAATATCAGCAACAGGTTCTATTACATATGGAAAATCAGATATTCCAGAGCTAACTGCTGATACCTCTGTAGATGTATTTAGTTTACCACAAGCTGATTTACAAAAAATTGCTTCTGATATAGTTACAAAAGCTTCTGATACTTTACCTGCAAAATTATCACTTTATAGAGTTACAGTAACAAAAGAAGATATTTTATCAATATTACCAGCAAATACAGCAACACAAGATGTTGCAACACCAGATGCAGAAACACCTGTTGTAACTCAACCTGCTGCTTAATAAAATAAAAGAAAAATCTTCATGATGAAGATTTTTCTTTTATTTTTTATTATTTTCTTCTCGAACACCATTATACTCTTTTATAAAATACAATGGTCTATTTTTTGTTTCATTAAATATTCTTCCTAAATATTCTCCCATTATTCCAAATAACATTATTTGAATTCCAGCAAAGAATAATACTAATAATATTATCGCTTGAAAAGCTTGTATTGCAACATGTTGTGTTACACATTTCACAATTACATATACAAAATAAACTACTAATGCTAAAAATGTTGGTATTGATAAATATGTAGATATTCTTAATGGAGATGTTGTAAATGATGTTATTCCGTCTATAGCTAAATCTATTAATTTTTTATAATTCCATTTCGTTGTTCCTGCAACTCTTGGATCACGATCAAATAAAACTTCTTTTTTATTATATCCAATCCAACTAAATATACTTTTTGAACATCTTTGTGTTTCTCTTAATTGCCTTAATGCATTTACGCATCTTCTGTCTAACAATCTAAAATCACCAGTATCTTTTTGTATTTCTACTCTTGTTAAACTTTGTAATACTTTATAATACATTTTTGATGTAAATTTCTTTAGGAATGTTTCACCTTTTCTTGATTTTCTTCTTGCATATACATCATCATATCCCTCTTCCCAGTATTTTATTAATTCTGGAATTAGCTCAGGTGGATCTTGTAAATCAGCGTCTATAAAAATTACACAATCTCCTTTTGCATAATCTAAACCAGCTATCATTGCAACTTCTTTTCCAAAATTTCTTGAAAAATCAACATAGCTTATTTTTGAATCTTTTTCTCTTAGCTCTTTTATTATTTTTAATGTATTATCTTTACTTCCATCATTTATAAATAATAATTCGAATTCATAATTTTTTAAATTTAATATTACTTTACTCAACCTATCATATAATAAGGGTAATGATTCCTCTTCATTGTATGCAGGTATTATTATTGATATTTTTTTCATTTTCTTCTCCTTTTTATACATATTTTATATAATAGCATATTTTAAAGGATTATTCAATTTTTTCACAAAACTTTCATTTATTTAATT
Source organism: Clostridium sp. CAG:492 (assembly GCA_000434335.1). Classification (GTDB taxonomy): domain Bacteria; phylum Bacillota; class Clostridia; order TANB77; family CAG-508; genus CAG-492. The sequence continues at coordinate 64,097 of FR878314.1, read as the reverse complement.
ATAATTTATCTAGCTCTTCTGGTGGTAATATCTTTAATAGCTCCAAAGCTAAATCTAATGTTTGATTTATATCTCTAAATTCATATTTACCTTGATTTATAAATTTTTTTTCAAACTGTTCTCCAAATTCTAGATATTTCTTATCTTTTAGTGTTAAATCTGCTTCACCTAATACTTTCGCCAAAGCTCTTACCTCTTGAACTTTAGAGTATGAAGCAAAAATTTGATCTGATATTTTACTATGGTTATCACGAGTTACACCTTTGCCAATTCCATCTTTCATTAATCTTGAAAGCGAATCTAATATATTAATCGGTGGTGTAATACCTTGTTGATACAAATCTCTACTTAAAACAATTTGTCCTTCTGTTATATATCCAGTTGTATCTGGTATTGGATGTGATATATCATCATTAGGCATAGTCAAAATAGGTATTTGTGTAATAGACCCATCTTTTCCCTTTATTTGACCAGCTCTTTCATAAATTGAAGCAAAATCACTATACAAATACCCCGGATAACCTTTTCTACTTGGTATTTCCCCCTTTAAAGTAGAAATTTCTCTTAAAGCCTCTGCATAAGCAGTCATATCTGTCAAAACGACCAAAACCTGCATGTCTAAATCAAAAGCCAAATATTCAGCACAAGTCAAAGCCAACTTAGGAGTCAAAATACGCTCAATAGAAGAATCATTCGACAAATTTTCAAACATAACAACTTTAGAAAGAACACCATTCTCCTTAAAACTTTTCTTAAAAAACTCCGCAGTCTCATACTCTGCTCCCATTAATCCAAAAACAATGGCAAAATCACCACCATCTGTTATATCAGATTGTCTAATAATTCTTTCAGCAAGTTCATTATGATTAATACCACTACCAGAAAAAATAGGTAACTTCTGACCCCTAATCAAAGTCATCAAACCATCAATAGTAGAAATACCAGTTTGAATAAAATTTCTAGGATACTTTCTAGAAACTGGATTAATAGAGCTAGAATTAATATCACGCTCAACACAAGCTTCAATTTCACCTAAATCATCAATAGGATTACCAGTACCATCAAAAATTCTCCCCAACATGCTAGGAGACAACTTAAGCTTCAAAGGCTCTCCCATAAAAACAGAGCTAACCTCTTTAGTATCAATACCATTAGTACCCTCATACACCTGGATAGTAGTAATATCATCATCCAACCTAATAATATTACCAAGCCTACGCTCACCATTCTTTAAAATTAAAGTAACCTTCTCCTCAAACGACACATCCTTAGGAGTCCTAATAAACACCAAAGGGCCATTAATCGAATCAAGTCCAACATACTGAATCTTCATAAACCAGCACCAAGCCTTTCTCTAATTCACTCTTCCCCCTACCAACTTCTCCTCTCAACCAGAGCCAAAAGCTCAAAGCCTCAACACCACACACATAAGCAAAAAATGCCGAAGGCATTTTTAGATATGCTCCACATACTCATCTTCTAACTTCTTAAGCCTATTCTTAATCCTAGAATTAAGCTCACTAAACTTTCCCAGATCATCATTAGCCACATTCATCTTAAGCTTAACATACTCCTCAAAAAATCCAAGTTTCTTAATCTCAGAAAGTGGAATTCTCTTTTCAATAAGTTTAAGAGCCCTCTCATACAACAAAATAATAGTTTGCATCATTTTATATTGCTTAATAAGAGGTACCTGACTATCAATATCAGACATAGCATTTTGTTGCAAAAATCCAACCCTAATAGCCTTTGCTACTTCCAAAACTAATCGTTTATTATCAGACAAAACATCTTGTCCAACAACTCTAGCAATTTCCAATAATTCATTTTCTTCTTCCAAAATTGAAACAATTTTTTGTCTACACTCTAAAAAGTCTACATCAACATTCTCCTCATACCAGCTTTGCAAATTATCAAGATATTCACTATAACTAATATTCCAATTAACAGCTGGATAATGTCTTGAATATGCTAAATCTCTATCCAATCCCCAAAAGGTATGAACAAATCTTTTAGTATTTTGAGTTACAGGTTCTGAAAAATCTGAACCTTGTGGAGAAACAGCACCAATAATTGTAACAGATCCCATTTTTCCGCTATAACTTTTTACTAAACCAGCTCTACCATAAAACTCTGAAAGTCTAGATGGTAAATAAGATGGAAAACCTTGCTCAGCTGGCATCTCCTCAAGTCTACCAGAAATTTCCCTTAATGCTTCTGCCCATCTTGAAGTTGAATCCGCCATGATAGCAACATCAAATCCCATATCTCTATAATATTCAGCAATAGTAATACCCGTATAAATAGATGCTTCTCTGGCGGCCACAGGCATATTAGAAGTATTAGCAATAAGTACAGTTCTTTCAATCATTGGCATACCGGTTCTCTTATCTATTAAACGAGGAAACTCCTCTAAAACATCAGTCATCTCATTTCCACGCTCTCCACAACCAATATACACAATAATATCAGCATTACTCCACTTGGCAAATTGATGTTGAAGCATTGTTTTACCAGTACCAAATCCTCCTGGAATCATACCAGTACCGCCTTTGGCAATTGGAAAAATAGAATCAATTACCCTTTGCCCAGTAACAAGTGGTGTATTTGTAACTAAACGCTCTTTATATGGTCTAGGTTTTCTAACAGGCCATTTTTGCATCATTGTTAGCTCTACAACACTATTACCAATTTTTATTTTAGCAATTGTATCAGTAACTTTGTATTCTCCTTCATTTGCAATTTCAACAACAATACCATCACCATCAAAATAATTCAAAATTTTATGAATAATCAATTTGGTTTCTGGAACTTCACCAATTATTGTATTAAAACTAACTTTATCACCAATTAAAACTTTTGGTCTAAAATGCCATTTTTTTTCAGTACTAATTCCTAAAGATTTTGTACCTCTTTTTAAAAAGTCTCCATCTTTTTTTCTTAAATCCTCAAGTGGTCTTTGTATTCCATCAAAAATATTTCCCATAAGACCTGGTCCTAATGTAACAGAAAGTGGATTTTCATCACTAACTACATCTTCGCCAATTTTTAGTCCTGTAGTATTTTCATACACTTGAATTGTAACAATATCTTTATTAATTTTTATTACATCTCCCAATATTTGCTCTTTACCAATATACACAATATCATGCATAGAAAAGTCGCCATCACCTTTTGCTAAAATAACAGGTCCATTTATTGAAATAATTTTCTTAGTTTGCAAAATATTGCACCTCCATTTCTCTTACGTGCTTTTATTTTATATTTCATCTAAATTCGTTTTTAATGTATTATCTATAATAACACCTAATTTATCATTTTTTAATTTACAACCACCTATAAAATCATTATCTAATACATCTATTTTTATATTATATCTATTTAAAACTTCTTCATATTTTTGTTTATCATTATTTGTAACAAAAATTATAGAAGAGCTGTCATTATTCACAACACTTAAAGAATCATTTATTGTTTTTATCAAATATTGCAAATATTCTTCTTTTTCAGTAAATATTTGTAACTTTCTTTTTACTTCTTCTTTTAGCTCTTTTTTTATAATATTCTTAACATTTTGAACATTTTTTTTACATTCAACTTCATACTCAAATAAAGCTTTATTATAATCTTTAACAATTTTTTCACACTGTTTTTTATATGAAACCTCTTGCTTTTTTACATATTCAGTTAGCTCTACATTTATTTGCTCTTCTATTTCTGTATTTATTTTTTCATTAAGTTTTTCAGCATCAATTTGAGCAAGTCTTTCACAACTTTGCTCAAATTTTTTTATCTTATTATCTAAGTCCATAAAAGTAAAATCCTCCATTTTAAATTTTAACAATTAAAGGCAAATTTTTATTATTTTTTATATAATCCAACTTTTCATTTGCTAAATTATATATTTTTTCTGTTACAATTAAAATTCCAATTTCTTTGTCTTTTACAACCTTTTCTATTTCTAATTCAATTTCTTCTTTGTTTTTTAAAATTACAGATTTTATTCCGGTTAATTTCAATCCAACAGCTGTATCAACATCATCACTAATACAATATAATTTCATAATTTTTGCCTTTCTTACTTTAAATTTTACTTAAAATCATAATAGAAATTATAAGACCATATATCGCAATACCTTCGGCTAGACCTGCAAATATAACTGTTTTACCTAATAAACTTGGATTTTCGCTTATTGCTCCAACTGCACTTGATGCAACTACAGCAACTGCTATACCAGATCCAATTGCAGCTAGTCCAACTGCTAATGCTGCTGCTATCATTCCAATTCCTTTATCTTTTGAATTTTCCTCATTTGAAGAATTACTTTCTGTTGCAACAGTATTTTCTGTTGATGTTACTGTTACTTCATCTGCTTTTGAAATTTTAAAACCTCCTATGCATATTACTAGACAAAAAACCATTATAAAAGTTATTTTTAAAAATACATTTTTCATTTTTCTCTCGTTCCCTTCTTTTAAAATTTTTTACTCTTGTATTTGTTTTTTTATTGATTTAAATTCTCTACCATTTCCTTCATAGAATCTACTAAATAGTTCGTAATATTCTAGTCTTAGTACCTGAATTCCTACTATAAGACCTTCTAAAGCAATTACTACTATGTTTCCTATTATTGCAATTGCTATATTTCCTACTCCTGATGACATATCAGCTAATAGGTATACTGCCATACATAGTCCAACATGGTTTATTGCAAATGCTGCAAGTCTTAAAAAAGATATTGTATTACTTGCAAATGATAGTGTCATTTCTATAATTTCAAATATTTTTTCTACCATCGGAGTTTTAGCTTGCTCTTTTTTCTTTTCCAATTTTGATGAAATTGTATCTCCAAATAAAATTAATAATATCAATATTATTGAAACTATTACAATTACATTAATAGGAATTAACATTTGTCCTTTTAGAAAATATACTGCTACATCAGCTAAAATTAATCCATATAATAAAAATCCTGAAATTCCATTTTTATCAAATAAACATTTTTGTAAATCTTTATTTTTTATTCCATTTATTATATTAAAGATCATTGCAATTAATATAAATATACTTCCTACTGCAATACCCGATATAAGCATTGTTTGTATGTTATTCATTGGACTTATTAGTATTGGTTTTATTATATCTTCTTTTCCAAATACACTTCCATATAAAACACCAAATATAATAGAAGATATTCCTCCTATTGCAAGAACAGGACCTAAAGATGCTTTTCGTTTAGCTAAAATTAAACCTAATATAAAAATTACTAATCCATGTCCAACATCTCCAAACATAAATCCAAACATTATAAATGCAGTTATTGCTACAAGTCCAGTTGGATCAATTTCTTTTGAATTTGGAACACCATACATTTTTATTAATGTTTCAAATGGTCTAAATATTTTTATATTTTTCAGTTTTGTTGGTGCTTGTATATCTTCATCATCATCAAAAATGTCGTAATCTACATTTTTATAATTTGACAATATAGATTTTATATTTTCTACATTATCTTTAGACACCCATAATACTATATAAAATGTTCCATTTTGATCATGTACTATATATTTTTTTAAAATATTAACATTTTCATATAATAATAATTGTTTATATGCACCTATCAATATTTCTTTTGCATCAATTCTTAAATTTCGTAATTCTTCTTTTTCTTTATCAATTTTTGTCAAATTTTCTTTTATATTTTTTTCAATTTGATTGATAAATTCCTCTGGTGTTCCGCTTGCTTCTTTTGGTAACCAAATTCTTTCAAAGTCTTGTACATTAAAAAAACTATCAACTTTTCCTAAAAATTCTTCTGTAGTTAAATATAATATCCATGTATATTCTTCTTCTCTTTTTAATTCAAAATATATTGCATCTATATTATCTATTTTTCTATTTATTTCTTCTAAATTCTTAGTTGGTACAGTTCCATATCTAAACTTCATATACTTTAAATTATATAAATTTTCAATTTTTGAATCCACAGAAACTAAATTTTTTATAATATCGTAATTTTTTTGCATTAATTCATTTTCTTTTTCTAAATCAACTATTTTGTTTATATACTCAGTATATTGGTTATTAATATTATCAATTTTTTCTTTTATTTCACTTACTGAGTTTATTATATTATAATTCCAATAATCATCATCTTTTTCAATTTGTAACTCATCAAGTATTTTTTCACATTTTTTTATATACTCTTTTACAGTATAATCATAGCTAAAATACTCTAATTTCCAACCTTTTTTATATACTTTTTTTGCATCTTCTATTTGTATATCTAAATTTATTATATTTTTGGCCAAAAATTTTTCTAGATCAGTATCCTTACCTGTTATACTTAAGAGCTTCATTTTCTCAACAGCCATCTTTTTATCATTCCTCCTAAGTGTATCTATTATAAAATTAAATTTTATTTTTATCTAATTTATCAATTTTTTAAGTAACTTTTCTTTATCAATTCCATATCTTACAGCTTCTATTATACTTATAATATCTTTATTTTCAAGCTCTACTAAATTTAAATATGAATATATACAGTTAATACTTAATAAATTTGATTTAAAGTTTTTTATATATAATCCATATAAATATTTTTTCATATTGCATTCTAGCTCATAAATATCATCTGTTGCAATATTTGAATAAACCGTTCTTTTCAATATTTCATTTAACTCTTCAATATTTTTAGCTTTTACCAATAACAATATTTGATTTTTTTTAAGTGCATAATTTATGTCTATTATTGACTTTTCAATTTTATCTTCTGAAAAATTATAATATTTTTTCATTCTATATATCCATAAAATATTTGTAAAATCGATTTTTGCTCCTATCATTTTTTTTAAGTTTTTATTATTACCTGCTGAATTATATATGCTTTTTAAATACATTTTATCCAGTTCATTTTCTATCTCAAAAATACTATATTCTGTATCCTTATTTTCAAAATATTTTTTTAATATTTTTATATATTTTGTATTATTAATAATTTTTAAAAATTCATCAATACTTTTAATACTTTCAAGACCTTTTAAATCTGTAAATATTGTATTTGTCCAAATTTTTATATTTTCATCATACTCATTTTTTGAATATAATAATTTTATGGCTCTTTTTATACATCTTATTTCATATTTAGAAATTAATAAATTAAAAATTTGCGTATCATTTTTATCTAAATATTTTACAATTTTTTCTATATCATATATAATTTCACCATTTAATACTTTTTCAATTTGTTCCCTATCTGCATCTTCTGATAATACATTTAAACTTGAACTTTTATTTTTTAATATTGCTACTGCACTTTTCAAATTATTTTGTTTTGCTAAGTCTTGTAAGTCATCATTTTTTAACCTTTTAGAATACATTCCTTTTAATTTTGCATTGATACTCGGATATTTTATTGCTGAAATTGACATTTTTTTCACCTCTCTAGTCTTATTAATGTCTAATACTACTATTTAATAATTTATCTAAGTATTTTTTCTATCATCTCGTTTATTTTTTCATCTTTTTTTTCATTATAGTCATTTTGTATGTCTTGAATCACTTTTTTTGTGTTTTCATCTATTTCTTCTTTTTTATTTGAAAAATCTTTGTCACATTCTGATTTCAAAAAATTTATTTTGTATTTATATTTCGCATTTATTTCTGCTTTCCTTTTTTCAAGCTCTATTGTTACATAATTATCTAAATTTTCTTCTTTTTCTTCACATTTGTTTATTATTGCTCTTGATTGATTGTCGATATCAACTAATTTATCAATTGTATCTTTCATTTGTAATATCTCCTTAAAATTTTTCTTTATTATATATCTATTATTTATTTTTAACAACAAAAAATTCAAATATTGTATAATTTATTCTAAAATTAATTTACATTTTTATATAACAAATCAAGCCAACAGATACGGCATATATCTGTTGGCTTGATTTGTTAGAACTTTGAAATAGACTCTTTAGTCTCTTCCAAAATAAATTTTGTGAACTCCTTTTCGAACATCTTTGTTTGGAAGGTAATATCATAATTGCCTTCTTGGTCGATGGCAATTGTGGATTGATTCATTTCCATCCACTCTCCATGTGGTCCTTCTTGTTTCAATGTAAACCGAAGTATAAAATATGGTGGCATTAACTGCACCCATTCTCGTTCAGTTTTGAAAGTTATATGACCAACTTCGTATATATTCATTGACCATTCCTCCTCTACATTGTAGATGACGTTTGTGTACATTCGAACATATTGTTATAATATCACGCATTATTAATTTTTTCAATATTTATCTGTTTTTTTAGTTAAATAGTTGGTATTTTTGTGGCTTTTAATAATGATTCTCTATTTTATATAAAAAAATATCTTAATAATCAAATTCAATGTTACAAAAAATAGAATCTAGTTAATACTAGATTCTATTTTTGTATTAGATTTCATTTTACTAATTGCTAAGCCATCTCCAACTTCTAAAATTTCAGTTTCTAAATTTGGATTTTCTGTAGTTTCTTTTATATATTCTCTTAAATTTCTAACTGCAGTACGTTGCTTGTGCTTATTATAATCACTCATAACATATCCTTTATATAATATATTGTCTGCAAATATAATTCCATCTTGGTTTAGCATTCTAAGAGCTTCTTTTAAGAAAAATGGATATTTCCCTTTAGCTGCATCAATAAATACGACATCATATTTTTCATTAAGTGTTGGAAGAATTTCAACAGCATCTCCTTCGTATAAATTGATTTTGTTTTCAACTTCTACTTTTTTAAAGTTTTGTTTAGCTTCTTCTATACGCTCTTCATCTCTTTCAATTGTATCTATTAATCCATCTTCTGCTAAATATTTTGAAAAACACATTGCTGAGTATCCTACAGCTGTACCTATTTCTAAAATTCTTTTTGGTTTCTTTTCAGTTAAAATTTTTGCAATTACTTCTAATGTATCATCCATAATTATTGGTATGTGATTTTCTAATGCTTTTTCTTTAATTTTTTCTAATTCCAATTCATTCATATTTTTATCATCTTCCATAATTTATCTTTCTTTATTTTCTCTTTGTGATTGAATTTTATTTAATAACATTTCCATTGTAGCATCTGTTATAGACTCTGGATTTATGTTTAATTTAATAGCATATAATCTTGATTTTATACGAACCTTTTCTTTGTCTTCTCCTTTTTTTAAGCATTCAGTTGCATATTTTAATACAGTGGATCTCTTTTCAGCTCTTTCTAACTGTTTTCGCTGATTTATTATTGTTGTTGTGATACCATTTTAAATACCTGGTTTTCTTGATATTCCACGAACTGCTCTAAAGTCTTCAGCATTATTTTTTCTTACTCTTGCCATACTATTTTCCCCTTCTAGCTTCTCTTTCACGAGTTTTGCTATCTAATATTACTTTTCTTAATCTAATATTCTTTGGAGTAACTTCAACTAATTCGTCTTCTGCTATAAATTCAATTGCTTTTTCTAGTGACATTTGTAGTGGTGGAACTAAACGAAGTGCATCATCTGATCCTGAAGCTCTTGTGTTTGTTAAATGTTTTTCTTTACATACATTTATTGCAATATCTTCATTTCTTGAATTTATTCCAACTATCATTCCTTCATATACTTCAACACCTGGTCCTATTAGTAATTCTCCTCTTTCTTGTGCATTGTATAATCCGTATGTTACAGATACACCTGGTTCAAATGCTACTAAAACACCTCTTGTTCTTGATGATATTTCTCCTTTGTAAGGTTCATATCTATCAAATACACTATTCATTGTTCCTACACCTTTTGTATCTGTTAAGAATTCTGTTCTATATCCAATTAAACCTCTTGCTGGTATATCAAATTCTAGTTTTGTATGTCCAGCTTCTGCTGGTTCCATATTATTCATTTCAGCTTTACGTCTTCCTAATTTTTCAATTACAGTTCCAATTGCATCATCAGGTACATTACAAACTAATTTTTCAATTGGTTCGCATTTTACACCATCTATTTCTTTGAAAATAACTTTTGGACGAGATACTAATAATTCAAATCCTTCTCTTCTCATTGTTTCAATTAATACTGATAAATGAAGTTCTCCACGTCCACATACTTCGAAGCTATCAGCTGAATCTGTTTCTTTAACACGTAGACTTACATTTCTTTCTAGCTCTTTAAATAATCTGTCTCTAATATGTCTTGATGTTATAAATTGTCCTTCTTTTCCAGCTAAAGGTCCATTGTTTACACTAAATGTCATAGAAACTGTTGGTTCATCAATATCAACAAAAGGAATTTTTTCTGGGTGATCTATATCACATATTGTATCACCTATATTAACATCTGCAATTCCAGATAATGCTACTATATCACCAGCTTTTACTTCATCAACTTCAACTTTTTTAAGTCCCATATAAGTAAATAATTTAGCAATTTTACCTTGAACAACTTTTTCACCTTTGCATATAGAAATTGCCATACCGTTTTTTATTGTTCCCCTTTCGATTCTTCCAACAGCAATTCTACCTAAATAATCATCATAATCAATATTTGAAACTAACATTTGAGCTGTTCCATCCATATCGCATTTTGGTGGTTCTATTGTATTTATTATAGTATCAAAAATACAATGAACATTATCAGATTCATCATCTAAATGCATTTTTGCAATTCCATTTTTAGCTGATGCGTAAATTACAGGGAAATCTAATTGTTCATCAGATGCATTTAATTCAATAAATAATTCTAATACTTGATCAACAACTTTTAAAGGATTTGCTCCTGGTCTATCTATTTTATTAATTACAACTATTGGTTTTAAATTTAATGCTAGTGATTTTTTTAGAACTTCACGAGTTTGAGGCATTGGTCCTTCAAAAGCATCTACTAATAACAAAACACCATCAACGGTTTTTAAAACACGTTCAACTTCTCCTCCAAAGTCAGCATGTCCTGGTGTATCTACTATGTTTATTTTTATATCATTATACATAACAGATGTATTTTTTGAAAGAATTGTTATTCCTCTTTCTTTTTCAATATCATTTGAATCCATTACTCTTTCTGCAACTTGTTCATTTGCTCTAAATACATGACTTTGTTTTAATAAAGCATCTACTAATGTAGTTTTTCCGTGGTCAACGTGTGCTATAATAGCTATGTTTCTTATGTTTTTATTATTCATTTTTATTACTCCTTTTATATTCATTTTTTATTTATCAAAAATCATTTTGATGGCAGACATAGAATTTTAATGTCTGCCATTTATTTGCATGCAATTTTTATTGCATTAATCTTTTGTTATTATTTCTTTGTTGTTATCTGTATTTATCATTGATTTTTCTGTTTCTTTAGTTGTTGTCATTCCTTTTTCTTCATCTTGTACTGCTACTGATTTTTCTTCATTTACCATTAAGTCTGTATCTTGGCTTGTGCCTTCTATTTCTCTTATTGATAATTCTATTTTTTTGTTTTCTTTATCTATGCTAATTATTTTTGCATTTACTTTTTGTCCTATTTTTAATGCATCTTCAGGTTTTGCAATTCTTCTTTCACATATTTGTGATATATGAATTAAACCTTCTATACCTTTTTCTATTTTTACAAATGCACCAAATGGAACAAAGTGTAGTACTTTAACTGGAATTACATCTGATACTTTATACTTTTCTTCTACTTTTTCCCAAGGATCTGGACCTTTTTTGTCATAAATTAATTTTAATCTTTTATTTTCTTTATCAACTTCTTTTACTTTAACTTTTATTTCTTGTCCAACTTCTAATATATCTTTTGGTTTTTTATCTCTTTCCCATGTCATTTCTGATATATGTAATAATCCTTGAACTACTCCGTTTATATCAACAAAAGCACCATATTCACTTAAACTTGTTACTGTTCCTGTATACATTTTTCCAACTTCTACATTATTCCAGAATTCATCAAGTTTCGCTTTCTTTTCTTCATCAGCTATTTGTTTTATTGATCCTATTATTCTATTTGTTTTTGGATTATACTCTATTACTTTGAATTTTACTTCTTTTCCTTTATATGTATGTGGATCTTCGTTTCTATTTATTCCAGATAATGATAATGGTATAAATATTTTTATTGTATTAAAGTTTGTTATTAATCCTTTTTCATTTACTTCTGAAACTATAGCTTTAAATATTGTATTATTATTTACTTTGCTTTCAAATTCTTTTTTATCAATTTCTCTTCTTGCTCTGTTATATGATAATAATACATTACCTAATCCATCATTTAATTTTACAATAACAGCAGTTACCCTGTCACCTAATTTAAATTTTTCTTGTACTGTTTCACCAGCATTTAAAATGTATTCGTTTGCTGGAATTATTCCATCAGCTTTATATCCAATATCTATAAACACTTCATTTTTAGGTGTTATTTCAATTACTGTTCCTGTAACAGTTTGACCAACTTTAATTTCTTTTAAAGTTTGATTTAATAATTCTTCAAATGTAATATTTTCATTAATTTTTTCCATAAATTTCTTACCTACCTTAACATTTTTTTATTATATATTATTTATCTTTATTTGTCAACATAACTATATTATCCATAATAATATTAGTTACTTTTTCTAAGGCTTCTTTATCTTTTTCTTTGCCGTAGTATTCTGAAAAATCTAGTGGCTCTCCAAAAACTAATTTTACTTTCGTAAATGGTTTAAATGAACCTTGAATTCCCATTGGAATTACCTTTGTTCCTGTTTTTAAAGAAAAGAATGCAGCTCCACTTTTTGCCTTTAAATTTTTTGCCATACCTTTTCTTGTCCCCTCTGGAAATACTCCTAATACTTCGCCATTTTTCAATGCTTTTAAAGATCTTTTCATTGCTTCAATATCATTTTTTTCTCTATTTATTGGTATCGTATCTGATAGTTTAAGAGCCCATCCCAAGGCTTTGTTTCTGAACATACTTTCTTTACATATAAATCTAACTTTTCTCTTACATCCACAAACAACAGCAAGAGCATCTAACATATTTACATGATTTGCACATAATATATATGCTCCTTCATCAGGTAGGTTTTTTTCATCAACTTTTTTTATTCTATATACTAATTTATAAAATACATTATATACTATAACTTTAGTAAGCTTTAATCTAAATCTTTTAACAGCTGTATCTGGTGTTTCTTCATAAACTTTTTGTTCAAGTCTTTGCTCTTTTTTAGTATCTTTTATTAATTTTACAATTTTTTTAGTAACTTGTTTTATTGTCATATTTGTTGAATCAATCACTATTGCATCTTCTGCAACTTTTAATGCACCAAATTCTTTATTTTTGTCATTTTCATCGCGATTTTTCATATTTTGTAATACTTCTTCATATGTTGACTCTATATTTTTTTGCTGATTTTGTTTAAATCTTCTCTTTGCTCTTTCTTCTACATCTGCATCTAAATAAATTTTTACATCTGCTTTTGGAAATACAACTGTTGTTATATCTCTACCTTCCATTATTATGTCTTTATTTTTAGCTATTGCTCTTTGCAAATCTACAAGTTTAAGTCTTACTTCTTTTATACTTGAAACCTTTGACACAAGTTTAGTTACTTCCATACTTCTTATTTTCTCAGTAACATCTTCTCCATTTAAAAATACTTTTTTGTTTTCTTCATCTAAATTTATATCTATATTGTTCAATAGATCTTTTATTTTATCTAATTCATCTAATTTAATATTTTTATTTATCATATCTAATGTTACACATCTATACATAGCTCCTGTGTCTATACATTCTAAGCCTAATTTTTTGGCTACTATTTCTGTTATACTTCCCTTTCCGCTTCCTGCAGGTCCATCTATTGCAACTACAAATGACATTTTTACTCCTCCTTGTATTATAATTGAACCAATAGCTTGATTAGTTATTGGTTTCATCCATTATTATAGATTTTACTAAGATTTCTATTTTTTGAACATTCATTGATGTCAATCTTTCAATTTCCTTTTTTACCTTGTTTTGAAACTTTTTATGACATTCTTCTATATTACAACCATATTTTACTATAGATTGCATATAAATTGACATTCCTTCACCATATTTATCTATTCTTATTTTTGAAATTTTAACTATGTCTTTTTCCTTTTTTACTAACATTTGTATTATTTGTCTAAATACTGTATCTGAAATTGTAAAATTTCCTAAATAACTAAATGTAGGTCTTATTATTGATTTTTCCGCAATATATGGATCTTGACCTCCACCTTTCATTTTAAATATTTGCAAAGGATCTAATAAAAATCCTGAAAAATCTTTTTTTATTTCAAATGTAGGCACTGGTATAACATGTTTACCTTGTGTTACACGAATTCTTCTAGCTTTTTGCATTTCTTCTTCTGTTGCAACATCTGATATATAAATAGTTTTACTTATTGGTGGTAATTCTAAATTTTGAGCAATTTTTGATACCATTCCATCTGATGTTCCTAATATTAAAATAGATTCTGGCTTATATTTTTTTATAGCTTCAACAATCACATTTTTTTCGTCTTCATTAATAAAAAGAGCATGCCTTATTGTTTCTATTTTAGTTGGTGCTTTTTTCGCTGATGTACCAGCAACTACTTCATTGTCATTTACAAGTAATCCGTCATCTATTATGTATTTAATATTATTTTCACCCGCAACCATTTGAGCTCTATAGCTCTTTCCTGTTCCTGATGGTCCAACAAAAGCATAAACTCTTATTGTTTCGAACATAATTTTATTCCTCCTAAAACATTTGTATGTATTATATCATTATTGTTTACAAAGAAAAAGGGGTTTTTTAAATTTTTTCATATCTACAAATTGATAATTCTATGATTTATTCACATTATAAAATAGACTAGAATAGTATTTTAAAGGCTTAATTAATATTACAATAAAAAAAGCAAAATCATTAAATAACAATTTAACAATTCTGCTTAATATATTTTATGACAACCTTATTTTTTACATTGTCTATAATTTTTTAGTTTAAAGGTCTTCTATTTTCTTATCATCAACATGGTCTATTTTCTTCCATTCTGTGTCTCTTTTGAATAGACATTTTATATTTATTAATAACCATGATCCCATGAAAATTGGATATGTTAATAATCCTTTTATCATTGGTTTTATTGGCTTTTTTTCTAAGTATAATACTACTAATCCCATAAATGGTAATACTAATAATGTTGGTATAATATATTTTAACATTTGTATTGTAAAGTCTAATCCTGTCATTGCTCCTGTTGCAAATAACACTATGTTTACTATTACTAATACTAAAGTTAATATTAACATTGGTGTTGTTCCTAACATATATAATAAACCGTCAAAATTCATTACTGTTTTATTTTTTACTACAGCTTCAGCTAATGGTTTTGTATATTCTTTTAGGCATTGCATATGTCCTACTGTCCATCTTGATCTTTGTGTCCATGATTGTTTAAATCCTACTGGTTGCTCATCATATACTATTGCATCTCTTGCCCAACCCAATTTTTTACCTTCTATAATTCTTTTTAATGAAAACTCTATATCTTCTGTTAATGTTTTTGTGTTCCATCCTTGAGGTTTTATTACATCAAATTTTACCATAAAACCTGTTCCATTCATTAAAGGTGAAAGACCTATATTATATCTTGCTAAATGATAAAATCTATGCATTGTCCAATAGAATATTGCATATCCTGCAGATACCCAACTGTCTGATGGATTTTTTATGTCTTTATATCCTTGAACAACTTCTTCTCCTTGACACAATTTTTTATTCATTACTTTTAAGAAATTTTCATCTACTATATTATCAGCATCAAATATACAAAATGCATCATATGGTGCATCTTCTTCAATTTTTTGAGCTAAAAACCATTGAAGAGCATGACCTTTTGTTTTATGAGCTTCATCAAATCTTTCATATACTATTGCTCCTGCTTTTTTTGCAACTTCTGCTGTTTTGTCTGTGCAGTTATCTGCAATTACATATATGTCGTATAAATCTTTTGGATAGTCTAATTTTTTTAAACTTTCTATTAAATTTACTACAACTTTTTCTTCATTATGAGCTGGTATTATTGTCATGAATCTGTGTTGTTTATCTTCTTTTAAAGGTTTTTCTTTAATTTTAACAAAAGAGCACAAACTAATTATGAATTGATATAACCAATATATAGTTACAATCCAAATAAGTGCCTGTTGTATTATATATAAATATTCCATCTTTTACTCCTTAATTTTAAATTCATATATATTATACTTACTTATATTCTTTTTTTCAACATTTTGTTACTTTTTTTTATATTTTCACAAATAATTCACAAAAAAGCCCCTTATTTTTTGATTATTTTCAAAAACAATAGTATACTAAAATATACTATTGTTTTTGCTTTTATTTTATTATTTTTCTTCTTTGTTTTCGTCTTTATTTTGAGCTGTAGATTCTAGGTCTTTCATTGTTAAATTTACTCTTCCTTGAGAATCAATTTCAGATACTTTTACTCTTATTTCGTCTCCAATTGCTAATACATCTTCTACTTTTTCTACTCTTTTACTTGATATTTTTGAAATATGAAGTAATCCTTCTTTTCCTCCACCTAAATCAACAAATGCTCCGAATGGCATTATTTTTGTTACAACACCATCATAAATTTCTCCTGCTTCTATTTCTCTTGCTATATCTTTTATCATTTTCATTGCTGTTTCTGCATTTTTTGAATCATTAGAATATACACATACAGAACCATCTTCTTCAATGTCTATTTTTACATTTGTTTCAGCAATTATTTTGTTTATAACTTTTCCACCTGTTCCAATTACATCTTTTATTTTGTCTACACTAATTTTTGTTGTTATTATTTTTGGAGCATATTTTGAAATTTCTGCACGTGGCTCTGCTATTTGTGGTAACATTATGTCATTTAATATATACATTCTTGCTTTTTCTGTTCTTTCAAAAGCTTGTTCTATTATATCATATGTTAATCCATCTATTTTAATGTCAACTTGTATAGCAGTTATACCATCTTTTGTTCCACCTACTTTAAAGTCCATATCTCCAAAGAAATCTTCAATACCTTGAATATCTGTTAACATTACATATCTATTTGGATCATTTTTGTCTGTTACTAATCCTGTTGATATTCCAGCTACTGGCTTTTTAATTGGAACACCTGCATCCATTAAAGCTAATGTACTTCCACATATACTAGCTTGTGATGTTGAACCATTTGAGCTTAATACTTCTGATACAACTCTTATTGCATATGGGAATTCTTCTTCTGATGGAATTACTGGAACTAATGCTTTTTCAGCTAATGCTCCATGGCCAATTTCTCTTCTTCCTGGTCCTCTTGATGGTCTTGCTTCTCCAACACTATATGATGGGAAGTTATATTGATGCATATATCTTTTTCCTGTTTCTTCATCTAATCCATCTAATAATTGCTCTTCACTTTTCATTCCTAAAGTTACTATTGACATTACTTGTGTTTGACCTCTTGTAAAGATAGCACTTCCGTGTACTCGTGGTAATACTCCAACTTCACAAGATAGTGGTCTTATTTCATCTATTTTTCTACCATCTGGTCTTTTATGCTCTTCTAGTATCATTTCTCTTACACATTCTTTTTCTAGATCATGAACACTATTTGCAATATCAGATTTCTTTTCTTCTGCTGATTCTTCTCCATATTTTTCTATAAAATAATTTGTTATATCTTCAGTTATTTTTTCTATATTTGTATCTCTTACAGTTTTATCAACTTCTTGAACATCTTTGTACATTCTTTCTTTGAAGTTTGATTTTATTTCTTCATATACATCTTTATCTGTTGCAAATGATTGATATTCAAATTTTGGTTTTCCTATTTCTGCTTGTATCTTTGATATAAAATCACATAATTTTTTTATTTCAACATGAGCATCTTTTATTGCTTGTAACATTGTGCTATTTGGTATTTCATCTGCTCCGGCCTCAATCATTGTTATTTTTTCTTGTGTTCCAGCTACAGTTAAACGTAATCTACTGTGTTCTCTTTGCTTTTCTGTTGGATTTATTACTATTTTGTCATCTACATATCCTACATTAACAGCTGCTGTTGGTCCTCCAAATGGAATGTCTGATATTGCAAGTGCTGCTGCTGTTCCTATCATTGCACAAACCTCTGGTGAGTTATCTTGCTCTACAGATAATACTGTTGCTACTACACATACATCATTTCTGAAATCTTTTGGGAATAATGGTCTTATTGGTCTATCTATTGCCCTCGATGTTAATATAGCTTTATCTGCAGGTTTTCCTTCTCTTTTTGTAAAACTTCCTGGTATTTTTCCTACAGCATATAGTTTTTCTTCATAATCTACTGATAATGGGAAAAAGTCAATTCCTTCTCTTGGCTCTTTTGATGCTGTAACATTTACCATTACTACAGTATCTCCATATCTTACCATAACACTTCCATTTGCAAGCTCTGCAATTTTTCCAGTTTCAATTGTTAATTTTCTTCCAGCTAATTCTGTTTCATAACATTTAAACATATACTTCTCTCCTTTATAAATTATTATTTGCCTAAAATTAGCTGTAACCTCGATAAATTACTTTAATTTACTTTTATTTAATATAATTTTTTAAAGTACTTTATCCAAGCTACTTACTAATTTTTAAGCATTTTTAACACCATTTAATTAAAATGGACGTTTAGCAATTTATTTATGCAAAACGTCCAAAAGTTATTATTTTCTTAATCCAAGTTTTTCTACGATATCTCTGTATCTTTGAACATCTTTTTTTGCTAAGTAGTTAAGTAAGTTTCTTCTGCTTCCTACCATTTTTAAAAGACCTCTTCTTGAATGATTGTCTTTTTTATGAACTTTTAGATGTTCTGTTAATTCATTGATTCTTTCTGTTAAAAGAGCTATTTGAACTTCTGGTGAACCAGTATCGTTTTCATCTCTTTTATAAGTAGCGATTATTTCTTGTTTTCTTTCCTTTGTCATTTTACAATGCACCTCCATTATTATTTTTTATCCTTAAACTGAGTTTAAGTGGTGTTAATTATCCTTGAACTAAGTATAAGGTTTTTGTATTTTTAATACCTTGATATTTTATCATATAATTTTAGTCATTGCAAGGAAAATAATTGCTTTTTTGGTAATATTTTTGTTTATTATGTTGCAATTACTTACTTTATTATCTTATCATTTTTCTACTTTAACTCAAAATTTATACTTCCTTTTCCATTATCATAGCATATTGTTGCAATTGCACCATTTATTATTGTCAAACATGGCCCTTTATGTGATATATCAGTATCATATATAATTGGAATGTTTAAATTTGATATAACGCTATCTTGTAAAGCTTCTTCCATTGTATATCCTATACACGATGTTTCTTCTCCGTTTCTTCCAAATATAATTGCCTTTGCATATTTAAAATAATCAAGTTCATTTAGTTTCCATATCGTACGAATTAGCTCTTCTTTTGATAACTCACAATTATCAAAATACCAAATAATTCCGTCATTTTTATATCTTTTGTTAAATTCATTTGTACCATCATATTTTGTTCCTGCTATTTCTGATATTATATCTAAACAACCACCAATTATTCTTCCTGTTACAGTTATTTCGCTATTATTTAAGCTTTTCCATTCGACCTTTTTTGTTAAATTATAGCCTTCTAATCCTGTTATTCTTTCTGCTCTTTCATCCTCGAATAGTTCGTAATTTTTTTGTTTTATTATATTGCCTGTAATTATTTGAATATTGTCAAGTATGCTTTTATCATCGCATTCTGCACCATAATCACCAAAATTATTTCCATATATTGTTGCTATATCATATTTTGTGGTTACTGGAAATAGTATACCTGTTGGATCTGAAAATCCTTGAATAAATTTTGGATTTGTTTGTATTTTTTGCAAATTCACATATGGTAGCATTTCTACTAAAAATTCTCCACCTGCTGCACAAATAATAAAATTAATATTTTTATTTTCTATCATTTTATTTAGCTCTTCTGCCCTTTCTTTTGCAGGTGCACTACGCATTTTATATGAATTAAATATATTTTTTGATAATACAACTTTATAGCCTTTTTCTTCTAGTTTTTTCTTTGCATTATTATATCTATTATTATATAAATTGTTATATGCTCCACTTGATGGTGCTGGAACACCTATACAACTTCCTTGCTTTAAAAAATCTGAATATATCATTTTTCTTACTCCTTTTTCATACTTCAAAAAATATTAATATTTTTGTTTTTAACAATAATTCTTAACTATATTATGTAATTGCAATGTCACAAAAATGTAGCCATCCGTATTCAATACCAATTATTCGTTGCCTTCTCCTCCAATTCTTTTTCTTGATGAATATTTTATTATATTTTTTATTTTAGCATTATTTCCTTCAATATCCTCTAAATAATAAGATAAGCAAAAGCCTACTAAACAGCTTAAAATTGATACCGCAGTTTTTATATCTAACATCATTTTACAATTTTCATTTAATACATTTGGAATTATTGATATAAATAATCCAAATATAATTGAAAATGTTGCTGTATAGAATCTTTTTATTAATTTGTTTATTATAAATGAAATTATAAGAGCACCTATTACTAGGCCAAATCCTGCTGGTATTAATACACTTAAATTAAAGTTAGCTAATGAACTTACATATAATTCATATAATCCTAGTGAAGATAAAATTACAGCACTATCAACACCTGGTATTATTGATGATCCAGCTACAGCTACTCCTAGCATAATAGATTGTATTAAATTTGGATTTTCTATTTGTGGAAATGCTCCTTTATTTAGTGAAAATAATAGTAGTCCAGCAATTGCAGATATAGCAATTAAAATATAATATTTTTTTGAGAATCCTTCTTTTTTTACTTCTTTATAGAACAGTGGTATTGTTCCTATTACTAGCCCCAAGAATGCAAATCTTGTTTGCATTTCAAATGTGTTTAATAAATAATCTACTACTTTGCTAAATAACAATACACCTACTCCAAATCCTAAGAATAATGGTACTAAAAACATTATATTCTTTTTGAAGTTTTTAAATAATGTTCCAATAGCATTTATTGTTTTTTGATATAATCCAAATATTACAAGTAAAACGCTACCACTTAGTCCTGGTGCTATTCCTCCAATTCCAACTATTATTCCTTTGAAAAAATTTTTCATAATAAAATTTTCCTTTCCTTGTTATAAAAAGTCTACGCACTTTTAACTTTTTATTTTTAATTTTGAGTAATTATATATAATTTTATTCAATAAGTCAAAGAATTGCACTATAATTTATTGATTGTATTTGTAATTTAATATATAATTAGCAAGTCCTATCGGACATTCCCTCTAAGAAGGGAGGTGTTCACTAATTGAAAAACTTGCTAAAAATGTTAGCTCTTATTATTGTTTATATTATATTAAATGATAAAGACTAACAAAACAACAAAAAGACTAGGAGTGCGATTCCTAGTCTTTTTTTGTGTTCTAATTAAAAAACTTGCTTTGCTTAATGCTATAGATATTATAGCATTTGTTTTAATATATGTCAAATAAAGATTTTTATTCTTCATTTTTTAGTTTATTAAGCTCTAAAAAATTATCTTTTGCTGTTTTTAGTAATGCTGATACTGTTTTTAAAAGCATTTTTTTGTCTTCTGCATCTATCATTTTATATGATTTTAAAATTGTTGTTATACTTGATATTCCGCCTGCTTTTATATCACTCATTGTATCCATTTGTGTTGAATTTATTACTTCAAATATTATATCAATCATTTGCTCTCTTTGTTTTATATCTATTTGTTTAAACCAATCTTTTATTGATTTATCTATAATTTTACTACCATTTGTTACTTCTTTTAAACATTCAAAATTTTTCCCTAGTAATTGCCATGAATACACATCATGTTGCATAACGCCTTTTTGTGTACTTCTTACTACTATATATTTTTCTTTATGATTTAGTAGCATTCCAAATATAGATTCTTGAGGAATATATGTATTTACTTTTGTTATCATTTGTTTGTAATTATCTGATTCTGATATTTCATCATCAAATCCTGGTCCATCGTTATTGTATATTTTTATAATTCTATTTTTAGTTTTTTCTGTTGCAAAAACCGCAGAATATACAGCTAAATTTCCCCCTTTTGAATGACCTCCAATTCGTATATTATTTTTTGGATATTTATCAGCTATTTCTTCTAAATATTTTACAGAATCAATTTGTGCTCCAACATGACTTTTAAAGCCCATATTAAAGTCTTCTTTCCATCCAACAATTGTGTTATCAGTTCCTCTATATGATATAAATATCGTATCATCTGGAACTAATATTGTTATTGCAGAAAACTGAAGCTCTTCTTCTACATTTAATTTATTTGAATATTTTGTTGCTTTCATTTCGCCAAATCTTTTTGAATTTCCCATTAATGGAAATAAATTTATATCATCATCCCATAAAATATTTATATTGTTTTTATCTTGTTTTTGAAATCTTTCATTTAGCTCTCTTATTGTTACAACTTCATTTTCTTCTATTATTCCATCAAATGGTAAATATGAAAATCTAGATAAAATTAAACTATCTATTTCATTAAAAGGATCATTTTGTATTGTTAAATCACCTCTCCATTTAATGTAATCTAATATATTTGACATTTTTTCTTCCTCCGTTTTTATATTTATTTATCATAATTTAATAATGATAGTTTTAGTTCATCATACCCTTCTATTATTTGAGCCAAGCACACCTGCTCCTATTATTAATATTTTCATGAGAACCTTCCTTCTTTATGATAAGTCAAATTATATTTTTCTGCAACAATAAAATCATTTTCTTTATAATCTTTAATTATTCAATGAAAAATTTTTCTTATAAAATTTATAACTTTATGATAAAATCTTTCTTTTTTTACTACAACTAATGATTTTTCATCTTTTATCTGTTCTTTATATACTTTCTCTTTGTCGTCTTTATTATTTTTAAACAGATTTTCTGTATTATATTTTTCCTCTATTGATAGCCTATCATTCTTTTTAAGCTCATATCTTTTTTTATCATCCACTAAAAAATCTCTATATATCACAGAAAGCATTACTTTTGTATCATATATAATATTCCATTTGTTTATGTTTTGATTATAATCAATATTTACATTATAATTTAAGTTTCGATTTTCTTTTATTATTTTAATAAATCTTTTTGGAATTTTATTTCTTAAATCTTCATCCATATGACAAATAATATCATATACTTCTGAAAAAACATTATTAATCGTATTCGCATTTATACTATTTTTCCATTCCACCTTTATCGTCTTTACCACCTTTTCCTGATTTATTTTCATTTATAATATTTAAAATTTTTTTTGCTACACGACCATAATCGCCTTTTATTGCTTTTTCTTCTTCTCTTTTATTTGCATATTTCCCCGTTTTCATCACCTTTTGCCTCCTTTTCTCCTCTTTGTTTTTCCATTATTTTTTTACAAATACAAAATGCTTTAAATTTTTTTAACAATTCTTCTCTATCTTTTGGATCTATCAGTACAAAAATCTCATTAAGTTCATCTATTGTTACTGTTCTTTTATCATCTTTTTTATCATATTCTTGTATATAACTAATATCTATATCACTCGCAAACTCAATATTTGTTTGTTGATTATTCCTAATTTTCTGACAAATTAAATCTGCCTTTTCCTTTGATGGGCTTATGTTAAACTCTTCTATCATTTCAATAACTAATCTTCTCTCGGTTTCTAAACATTTATCTTGGTCAACAATCACTATTGGTAAAGCTTTTCCTGTTGCTTTTTTAAATTGTTCTGAAGCCATTTTTGCTTCATCTATATTAAAAATTTCTCCATTTTCTCTAAATACAACTATATAATCTGGCTGTTTTTTCTTTCCATTTTGTATTCTTCTAAAATCCATTTCATTATACTCTTTTGTACAATTTATTTGCTGATCTGGCGATAAATATCTTTCTTCTGTGCATTCAGCTTTTGACACAAATTCAGAATCAGAAGAAAATATATCACGACTACCTGAAAGCATTAAGCTATCGTCTGTTATATTACTAAATCCATAACAAAAATGCCAAATATTAGCTTTACCCAACATATCTCTTCTTATGTAACTTGCACAAAAATGTTGCGAACCTATAGCTGGTCTATTCCAATCTTCGTAAAAATTTTCAGATTTATTTGTGAAAAAAGCTGCTATTGATGTGATAATCATATTAAAATTAGTAATATTACCATTTTCATCAGTAGGAACTTCGTATATATTATCTCCTAAACTTTCACACTTTTGAGCTTGGATTATTGAAAATAATCCATCATTATATAATTTTCCATATTCATTTTTCAAATTTCTTTCCATTAAAATACTATTAACATTTTGTACAGGCTCAA
Source organism: Clostridium sp. CAG:492 (assembly GCA_000434335.1). Taxonomy (GTDB): domain Bacteria; phylum Bacillota; class Clostridia; order TANB77; family CAG-508; genus CAG-492. The sequence continues at coordinate 39,665 of FR878314.1, read as the reverse complement.
CTTCATTAAATATATGATTAAGTATCTCTGGGTCATTAATTGATAATAATTCATCTACAGCTCTTATATAATATTGTAAATCATTGTCTTTTATATATTCTATTCCTTCTGCATATTTTTTTATTAATTCTTCAGTCTCTGATTTAGACTGTCCAAATTTTGAAATACATATAGCATTTATTTTCTCTTCTATATTTCCATTTTTAAACATCTCATCACATTTCTTTTGTTTTATACTTTCAAAATTTCTCACATCTTCAATACATTCAATGTCTAAGTAATTTTCCTGCAGTAGAATTATTATTAAATCATCAATATCTTGGACAGATAATTGATCAATATCTTCAATTGTTTCAAGCAGTCTACTATAAGTACCAATATTTTTTAATATTCTTTCACATAAAGGTGTCCAATCTTCTGTTTCATTATTTTTTTCATAAATTTCCAAGCATTTTCCTAACAAATTTAGTTCTGTTTCACTTAAATTTAATATTTTCTCTACATATTCTGGATAGCAAGATATTTGATTTATTTTATCTTCTCCTAATGCTTGTAAATATTTATTATCTAATATTTCAAAATTTACCTTTACTATATCATTGTTTTTTTTGTACATTCTTTCTATAATATCTTTTTTTTCAGTCTGCTTTTCTATTTCTAAAAAATAATCTAAATATTTATATATAAGTTTACAATCTTTTATCTCTGTACGATCAAACCCCATATTATAAATAAACTGAAAATTATCATCATTTGATGTTTCGTTGATGAATTGAAAAGCAATATCTGGTATCAAACCCCACTTTCTTATATTTTCTGGCGTCAAATATTTTTCTATTTTTCCGGTTTTCACTATTAATTCGCAAACTTGATATGAATCCAAACCCCACTTTTTTATATTTTCTGTTGTTAGATATTTTTCTATTTTTCCTGTCTCACTTATTAGCTCAAAAATTTGAGATGAATCCAGTCCCAACTTTTTTATATTTTCTGTTGTTAAATACTTTTCTATTTTTCCCGTCTTTCTTATTAACTCACAAATTTGTGATGAATCCAGTCCCCATCCTCTTATATTCTCTGTTGTTAAATATTGTTCTATTTTTCCTGTTTCTATTATTAACTTATAGATATCTTTTGAATCCAATCCTAATTCTTTTATTTTTTCGTCTGTTAAATATTGTTCTATTTCTCCTGTAGTTTTTATAAAAACTGTATATATCTCACTTTCCAAGTTATTTTTTCCATTAATTAAAGTTTTAATTTCATCTTTATCTAATAATGCTGATATAAAGACAGCAATAATATCTGGGTCGTATTCATCCTCTAAATAAATCGCTTCTTTCAACTTTTCTTTTTGCTCTGGTTTTATATAAATCTTATTTTTGATCCATATTGCCATTTTTAAGTAATCAAATTGCTCTTCCTCTCCATACCCACCTATTATTTCCTCTAAATGTTCTTCGTCTTCGTTTTTTATCATATCTAACAATTTATCTACATCTACTTCACGCATCTTTTGTACCTCCACTAGAAGTTACTTTTCAAACTATATTTTATAATTTCTACATACTTATATTTATATTTTAGTTTCTAAAAATAGCTTCCTGTTCTTATAATTTATAAAAATTATAACAAAACCGTTATCATTTATCAAGCATATTTTACTTTAACTATTGTGCCGTTTGTGTCAAGTAAAAGTAGACAAAATTTTATGTTCATTTTGCCTACTTTAATTTTACACCAACGAATCTTTCTATAGTATTTGCACGTTTTCTATCTCTTTTGATAATAAATTCCACTCTTCATCAAATTTAAAGTATGCCTTTATTTTTTTACCATCAAGTATTAACGGAAGCCAATATTTATCGTCTGGTAGCATTTGGTTAAATGGTAATTTTTTTATATCAAACCACTTTGGATTCATTTCCTCACTTTCACTTGGATTTCCTTTCCATTCATATACCATATATAAGTGTAGTATTACATGCTCTTTATTGCCTTTGTAGTACTCATCGAAATTAATAATTCCAACCTTTTCGTATTTTATTGGAGTTACTTTTATTTCTTCTTTGGTCTCACGAATCATTGCTTCGTCTGGTGTTTCTCCCTTTTCTATTTTTCCTCCAATACCATTGTATTTTCCAGAGCCAAAACCTCTTTTTTTCATTGCTAACAAAATTGAATTATCTTTTTTTAATAGACATAGTGTTGTTTCCATATTATGCCTCCTTATTATTTAATTCATTATTCCTTAATCTGTTCAGTCATTTGCATTTCTATTTCTTAATTAATTGCCCATATTTTATCATTAAAAAGTAAAAAAAGAAAGCAATTTTTCATGTTTATACTATTTAAAACCCACAATTAAAGCAGTTATTATTTCATATTAATAACTGCTTTGTAATACTATTTTCTATTCTTTTCCCAAACAGTTCTTACTAAATTTAAAGAAACTGTTGATAATGTAAATCCTATTACTGGAACTAATGAACTTAACCATATATTATAAGTTGAGAAACGGTTGACATTTACAACATTTTTCTTTTGTTTATTTGCTATAATCCTTGATTTTTCAATGTTAAAACCATTATAGTTTCCACATGTGATGTAAACGGAAACATATCCACTGGCTGAACTTCCTTTATCTCGTACTTTTCCTCCATCATTTTCAAATCTCTCACCATAGTTGCTGGATTACAGCTTATGTATACAACTCTTTCTACATTCAATTTCATAATATTTTCAATTGTATTATTATCTAATCCTTTTCTTGGAGGGTCTACTATTACTACTGATGGTTCTACTTTTTCCTTTTTAATTAGTTTATCAAATGCTTGCTCCACATCTCCGCATATGAATTCAATATTGTTTACATTGTTTAATTTTGCATTCCCGTGTGCATCTTCTATTGCTTGTTTTACTATTTCAATTCCATATACTTTTTTAGCAAATTTTGATGCAAATATTCCTATTGTTCCAATTCCGCAATATAAGTCGCATACCACATCATCTTTTGTAATATTTGCTTTTTCAATTGCAATGTTATAAAGAGCCTCTGCTTGTATTGGATTGACTTGATAAAATGACATTGGCGATATTTTAAAAATATAATCACCTAATACATCTGTAATGTAACCTCTTCCAACTATTGCTTCATTTTTTTGACCCATTATTACATTTGTATTTTTTGTGTTTATATTTTTTACAACTGTTTTTACCATTGGAAATTTATCAATTATATTATTAGCAAGAGTTAGTTCATGTGGTAGCTCTTTGCCGTTTATTACAATAATACACATAATTTCATTTGTTTGAATCCCTACTTTTGTTACAATATGTCGTACTAATCCTGTTTGCTTTTTTTCATTATATACACTTATGTTATTTTTCTTTATATAGTCTAAAATATAGTTTGCTATTTCATATGATATTTCTTTTTGAATTTTACATTCTTTTATTGGTATAATTTCATGTGTTCTTTTAGCAAACACACCAAAAACTTTTTCTCCATTTTTATTTGTGCCTACTGGATATTGAGCTTTATTTCTATAATTATATGGATTTCCCATTCCTAATGTTTTTTCTACTTCTACTTTTTTAGTTAGTGTTTTGTTTATTAAATTTTGGACTTTTTTTTGCTTTATGTTTAATGTTTCTTCATAATCAATATGTCGTAAATTGCATCCACCACATCTTTTATATGTTTCACAATCTGGAGTACATCTTACAGGAGATTGCTCTATTAGCTCTAATAATTTTCCAAATGCATGTGATGATGTTATTTTTACTATTAATATTTTACATTTTTCGCCTTTTATTGCACCATCAATAAAGATTGTAAAATTATCTATTTTTGCAATCCCTTCTCCTTCAAATCCATTATCAATTACATCAACTATATATTCCTTATTTTTTTGTATAGGAATTTCCATAATCATAAGCACCTTCTTTATTATTTATTATCTTTTTTCTCATTTTCTTTAGCATCTTTTTGCTTTTTATCTTCATGCTCTTTTGATTCTTCTAATATCTCATCCATATTTATTTTAAATTTACTTAATATATCTTGTCCATCATCTAAACCAAGATCTTCAAAATACTTTTCTCTCATAATATTTTCTCCTATCTTTTTGTTTACTTTTTAAACATTATATGCAATTTTTAGCTATTTATTTCATTATTATACATATGTATATATTTGTATATTTCACCCCAATTGTGAACTTCTGTTATGTGTGGATTATTTTTTATTTCTTTTATTCCTGCATCTCTAAAATATAATGTTTTTATATTTTTTTCTGCTATTTCTAAGCAATTCATGTAGTTGTCATCTATCATTACATCAATTTTTTCTTTTACACATACATCTGCTTTTCCTCTCTGAGCCCAATAATATTTGTCAAATTTTAAGCCTTCTTTTTCAAACTTTTCTTCTGCTATTGCTCTCATTTCTTTTTTGTCACGACCTCTTGCTGTTATTATTATTAGGTTATGTCCTTCTTGTTTTAACATATTTAATACTTCTTTTACACATGGCATGAAATTTGAAATTTTTGAACATTCTATAAAATATTTATCAGCAAATTCTTGTATCTCTTCATCAGTCCAATTGTATTTTTCTTGAACTCGTGGTTCATCATATGCTCTTATTGCTCTGTCATTTAGTTCTATTGTGTTGTACAAATCAGCTACTGTTCTAAATACTTTTTCACTATCTAATATTACACCATCTATATCTATTCCTATGTTCATAGATTTCCTCCTATTATTTAATTGTGGAATAATTATATCATATATGAGCTTATTCGTCTATTGCTGATTTTTATTTTTAAAAAGTAAAAAAAACTATTGACAAAGGACAGTAATTTGTGCTAATATTTAAGAAGTTTCCAAAAACATATGCGGATGTGGCGGAATTGGCAGACGCGCTGGTCTTAGGAACCAGTGTCAACGACGTGGGGGTTCAAGTCCCTTCATCCGCACCAAAAAAAGAAGTCATGCGACTTCTTTTTTTCATTTTAGCTATAGCTAAAGATTAATTTGAAATTTCTATCTACCTAGTTAGTAATAAATCCATTTTTTAACATTGCTTCATAGTATGTGTCATTTTGTTTACACATTTAAGTATACTTGATTTTTTAATTAAAATGTTGTCAAAAAGAACCGTCCCCATTGACACCCATTGACAGCTTGTTTTCTAAATATATAGTTTAATTATCGCACAAATTTCCCCTGTTTCAGAATTTTTTAGAGTTACAACATGTGATGTATTTTCTGGCTCTGCATAATAACATTTTATAATATCACCATATTTAATTTCTTTCTTGTACATAATTTCAAAATTGCTACAATTATTACTTTTTCTTATTTCTTCTGGTAATATCATATCTGCTAATTCTAGGTAATAAATATTATTCATATGATTATTAACATCAATCCAATTTAAATCAATTTTATAATCAATACAATTTAAATATGTTTCTGGCTCTTTTAATTTTTTCAATTTACGTTCATTAAAATTCGTTTTTTCAGGTTCTAATTGATATGCATCTATAAGCTGGTCTGTTACTTTTTCAATTTTTTTACTTTTTAAATTTATATGTACCCAATTTGAAATTCCTGTAATTAATAGCTCACCCGCTTCTGATTTTATTTCAAATTCTCTTGAAGCAGTTATGTTTTTTATTTCAGTTCCCCATGTATATACATTAACTTTATCACCATATTCAGGTCTTTTTATTATATTTACTTTATATCCTGTTAGTAACCACGTTGTTTCTGAAGTTTTAAGTCCTTCTCCTGCTTGGGTTGCATGCATACCTGATATATCCTCAAAAATGTTTAGTATTGCACTATTTTTTATTTTTAAATTTGAATCTATGTCTCTATATCCTATATAGAATTTTTCTGAAAAAATCATTGTCTTCCTCCTATTGCAACTTGTTTTATGTAATTTTTATTTTGATATTTTTTCTAATATTTTTTTAGCTAAATCTTCATTTATTCCTTTTACACTTGTTAGCTCTTCAATACTTGCCTCTGATATTTTTTCTACACTACCAAACTTTTTTAATAACATTGCCTTTTTAGCTGTTCCTATTCCTGGTATTTCATCCAAAGCTGATTTTATCATAGATTCATCTCTTAATTTTCTATGATAACCAATTGCTGTATCGTGAACACTATCTTGAAACATTGTAATAGCATTTAATAAACTTTGTGATATTGTAAGTTCATTTCTATTTTCGTCCATTAAAGCTCTAGTTTGATGTTTGTCATTTTTAACCATTCCAAATATAGGAATATTTAAATTTAAATCATATAAAGCTTGTTTTGCAGATCTTATTTGTGTTATTCCACCATCTACAAAAATAACATCTGGTAGAGCCCCAAAACCATCATTTCTTCCATTAATTGAATGTTGCAATCTTCTATATATTACTTCATTCATACACTTAGGATCATCTTGATTATTAACTACAGATTTTATTTTAAATCTTCTTGATAAATTCTTTTTTATTACCCCATTTTCCATAACACACATTCCAGCAACTATAAAGTTACCTGAAATATTTGAAATATCATAACATTCAATTTTTCTTGGATATTTGTCTAGTTTTAGTACTTCTTTTAGCTCTGTTAAAACGTTGTACTTGTCTTTTTCTTTATTATTTAAAGTTATATATGCATTATTTTCCGCCATATCTACTAATCTTAACTTTTCACCTTTTTGTGGCAATTTTATTTCTACTTTATGCTCTGCTTTTTGAGTTAACAATAGCTCTATTAGCTCTTTATCTTCAATTGTTTCTTTAACCATTATTTTACTTGGTAAAAAATCTTTTTCTAAATAATATTGCTTTATAAAGCTTGACATTATTTCAGACTTTTCTTCATCCTGTAGACCTTTAAAAAAGTAATGTTCTCTTCCAATCATTTTACTTTTTCTTATAAAAAACATTTCAATACAAACTTCTGTATCATTTCTTGCCAAACCTATAACATCAATATCATTTTCACCCATATTAGAAACTTTTTGACGTTTTGAAACATTTTCAATTGCAATAATTTTGTCACGCAAATATGCTGCTGTTTCATATTGCATATTTTTTGAAGCTTCCTCCATTTCTTCTGTTAACTGTTTCAAAATTTTATCAACTTTACCTTCTAATAAATCGATTATTTCATCAATTTGCTTTTTGTAGTCTTCTTTTGAAACATATCCCATACATGGAGCTAAGCATTTTTTTATATGATAATTTAAACATGGTCTATCTTTATATTTAAAATTTCTGCATTGTCTAATTTTAAACTTACTTTTTATCAGATCAACCATTTCTTTTGCACTACCTGGATTAGCATATGGTCCAAAATATTTTGCACCATCATTTAATTTTCTCCTTGTTATATATACATCTGGGTAATCTGTTTGAACTGTAATTTTTATGTATGGATATGTTTTATCATCTTTTAATAAAACATTAAATTTTGGCATATTTTTCTTTATTAAATTACATTCTAATATTAAAGCTTCAGCCTCATTTTCGGTTACAATATATTCAAAATGATCTACTAGTGAAACCATATTTTCAATTCTTTTTGTTTTATTATTTTTTCTAAAATATTGTCTAACCCTATTTTTTAAAGATATTGCTTTTCCAACATATATAATTTTGTCATTTTTATCATGCATTATATATACACCTGGTTTGGCAGGTAGTTTTTTTAGCTCTTTTTCTATGTCGAACATTAATTTACCTCCGTAAAATATTTAAATAAGACAAATGGTAAAACCATCTGCCCTATTTATCTTTTCTTTTTGATTTTTTTTGTATAACAAGTTCAGTATATTCTTCTTTTTTTGAGCATCCTATTATTGGAAAAAATATTGATGGGAAAAATGCCATAAAAAATGGTAAAACTGCACCTTTTTTATAGCAATATCCTAATCTTACTGCTATCATAAAACGGTAACATAAAAATCCAATTAACATTATAATAAAAGTCCAACTAACATCTCTTCCTGCATAAAAACCAATAATTGGTATTAAAAAATCTAAGTATAAAACAACAAGCCAAGGTGATAATTTGCATATTTTTAATAATTGTATTTGATTATAAACTGGAACTAACGATTTCCATTCTGATATGCCAGCTTTTGAAAAAATTCCCCATTGACCTATTTTTTTTATTAACCCCAATATCATACAAAAACATACTACAATTGATACTATAATTGCTAAATACAAATATATGTATGAAACTTCTACTCTCATAATTACTACTCCCTTCTTGTTTACTTTTCTTTATAATATTTATTTGTATTATACTTATATTTTTTTTACGTGTCAAATAATATTTTTGTAAAAATTAATATTGTCATTTTCACAAAAAATTCACTTGCAATTAAAATATTTTTGATGTACTATATCCCCATAAAAGATATACTAAAAAAATATATAAGGAGGTTACATTTTAAGCGCCAGAGCAATATTATATATTGCTGACGAGGTTAGAGTTTATCGAAAATTCGGCGGATGCTCTATGGCAAGTGCTAGTCATTAAAATATTTACAAAAATCAATAGTAATATTGATTACAAAATAATATTTATAGCATAATAATCCTGTATATCTTTTAATTAATTTAATAATTAAAAACGAAAGGATTGTGATTAATATGTGTGGAATAGTAGGTTATATTGGAGAAAAAAAAGCATGCCCTATTTTATTAACTGGGCTTACAGCATTAGAATATAGAGGTTACGATTCAGCTGGAATTGCCTCCATTGAAGACGACAAAATTTGTGTAATGAAAGACAAAGGCAGAGTTGCAAATTTAAATAACATAAGAGGCATAAATAAATTATCTGGAACAATTGGTATAGCTCATACAAGATGGGCAACTCATGGAAAACCATCAAAAGAAAATGCTCACCCACATATGGACAATAGTGAAACTTTTGCTGTTGTACATAATGGTATAATAGAAAATTACACAGAATTAAGAAAATTTTTAACAGATAATGGATACAAGTTTTTATCTCAAACAGATACAGAAGTTATTCCAAATTTAATTCATTATCACTTTTCAAAAGATACAAATGATGATGAAAATAAATTTTTAAGATCTGTACAAAGTGCAACTAAAGATTTAAAAGGTAGTTTTGCTATTGAAGTTTTATGTAATTTATATCCAGATAAAATGGTTGTTGTTAGAAAAGATAGCCCTCTTGTTATTGGAAAAGGATTGACAGGATATCATATTGCATCTGACATACCTGCTTTATTAGAATTTACTAGAAATTTTTACTTATTAGATGATTATGAATTTGCTTTAATAGAAAAAAATTCTATAAAATTTTATAATTCAGATTTAGTAGAACACTCTAAAGAACTAAAAAATATTGAATGGGATTCATCTGCAGCTGAAAAAAATGGTTATGAAGATTATATGTTAAAAGAAATTTTTGAACAACCAACTGCAATAAGAGAAACAATCGGATCTCGTTTAAAATTAGGTGAACCTTGCAATTTTAGTGATATAAATATTACAAAAGAATATTTATCTACAATAAACAAAATTTTTATAATAGCTTGTGGTACAGCAATGCACGCTGGTTTAACAGGGAAAAAATTTATCGAAAATCTTTGTAATATCCCAGTAGAAGTTGATATTGCTTCTGAATTTAGATATAGAAATCCTATAATAGATGAAAAAACTTTATGTGTTTTCATTAGCCAATCTGGAGAAACTGCAGATACAATTGCTGCTTTAAAATTATCAAAATCAAAAGGAGCAAAAACACTAGCTGTATCAAATGTTATAGGAAGTTCAATAACAAGGGAAGCCGATTATACAATTTATACACATGCAGGTCCAGAAATTGCAGTTGCTTCTACTAAAGCTTACACTTCACAAGTTGTACTTTTAGGAATTTTAGCTATATATTTCGCAGAAATTTTAGAAAGTACCGATTCTGAAACATTGGAAAATTTGAAAAAAGATATATTTGATTTACCAAAGAAAATTGAAACATCTTTAAAGACTAGTGATGAAGTAAAAAAATTCGCTAAAAAGATTTCAAAAGAAAAAGATGTATTTTTCATCGGTAGAGGAAGCGATTACAATGTTGCTTTAGAGGGCTCTTTAAAATTAAAAGAAATTTCATATATTCATTCAGAAGCATATGCATCTGGAGAATTAAAGCACGGACCTATTGCTTTAATAGAAAAAGGAATTACTGTAATTAGTATTTTAACAGATAAAAATTTGTTAGAAAAATCTATAAGCAATATTGAAGAAGTTATCACCCGTGGTGCTAAAACATTTATTGTAACAAATCAAGATATAGAAAATTCTAATTTTGACAATGTCGTAAAAATAGAAGATACAAATCCGCTTCTATCCCCTATTCTTTCTGTAATACCTTTGCAATTACTTGCATATTATATTTCAAAAGATAAAGGATTAGATGTTGATAAACCTCGTAATTTAGCTAAGTCGGTTACTGTAGAATAAAATAAAATGTGGATGGAGCAAAAATTTAAGCTTATTTAAATTCTTATTCCGTCCACATTTTTAATATAACTTCTGATATATTCCATAATCCCTTATTATTTTTCTTACATAATTATTGGTTTCTTTGTATGGTATATTTTCTATGTCTGAGCCATCTTTTTTTATTGTGCCTTCTTGTATCCATTTATCTACTGTTCCTATTCCTGCATTATATGCTGCTACTGCTAGGTAATAGTTTCCGTCATATTTTTGTAATAATTCTGATAAATATTTTGTTCCTATTTTTATATTTGTTTTGGCATCAAATAGCATGTTTGATTCAAATGTTGTATCTGTTATTATATTGCTTGCAACTTCGTCTGCTGTTGAGTCCATTAATTGCATTAATCCTTTCGCATTACTGTTTGACACTACATCTTCTTTAAAATTACTTTCTGCTTTTATTACTGCATATACTAATAATGGATCTACATCATATTCTTTTGAATAGTCTGTTACATATTCTGAATATGTTTTTGGGTAGATTTTTTTCATTATCTTTTCTGGGACATTAAATATTTTTACTGTACCTATGTATGTTACCAATATTATTAATATAGTAATAATAATTGCTTTAAGTGCTTTTGGCATACTATCTTCCCTTTCTTTTGTTTATTTTAAATCGTACCAATTATGTGCACATGATACTTCTACTTCTAGTGGTACACTTAATTTTATTGCATTTTCCATGCATTGTTTTAATATTTTTTCAACTTTTTTACATTCTTCTTCTTTACATTCTATCATTAATTCGTCATGTATTTGAAGAACTATTTTTGCATCTAATTTTTGATTTTTTAGCTCTTTATATAAATTCACCATTGCAATTTTCATTATATCTGCTGCAGTTCCTTGTATTGGTGTATTCATTGCTGCTCTTGCTCCAAATTGTCTTACCATATAATTATTAGAGCTTAGCTCTGGTATATATCTTCTTCTATTAAATAAAGTTTCTACATATCCATCTTTTTTTGCTTGTTCTACAATATCTTTCATAAATTTATCTATTCCATTATATTTTTCAAGATATTGCTCTATATAATTTTTAGCTTCTTTTTTTGATATTCCTAATTGCTCTGATAATCCAAAGTCACTTATTCCATAAACAATTCCAAAATTTACAGCTTTTGCAGAACTTCTTTGCTCTTTTGTTACCTCTTCTATTGGAATATTTAATACTTTTGAAGCTGCCTGTTTGTGTATATCTTCCTCATTTAAAAATGCATGAACCATATTTTCGTCTTGAGAAATATGTGCTAATACTCTTAATTCAATTTGAGAATAATCAGCATCTACATATATATATCCTTGTTTTGGTTTAAAAACTTTTCTTAATTGTTTTCCCAAATCTAATCTTGTTGGTATATTTTGTAAATTTGGCTCTGTACTACTTATTCTTCCAGTAGCAGTTATTGTTTGATGAAAATATGAATGTATTCTTCCAGTTTTTTCATTTATATATGGAAGTAAACCTTCTACATATGTTGAATTTAATTTTGTTAAACTTCTATATTCAAGAATTTTTTCTATTATAGGATGTTTGTTTTTCAATTTTTCTAATATATCAACATCTGTTGAATATCCAGTTTTTGTTTTTTTAATCACTGGTAATTGTAGCTTTTCAAACAAAATTACACCTAACTGTTTTGTAGAATTAATATTAAAATCTTCTCCTGCTAAACTGTGAATTTCTTCTGTTAGTTCATTTAATCTTAATTTTAATTTATCACCAATTTCAATTAATTCCTCTTTATCTGCATATAATCCATTAAATTGCATTTCTGCTAATACTTGTAATAATGGCATTTCTATATTATTAAATAAATCAACACTATTGTATTCTTCTAGTTTTTTCATTGTTTTTTCATATAAATTTCCAATTACATATGCATACATTGAAATTTCATATTTTTCATTATCATTTTCTTCTACAGAATCAAAAAAGTTCATTTGTCCACTTACAGTGTCTTTATTCTCATTTTCTTTTTCAATAAATTCGTTAATATCGATTCCTAAATATTCCATTGACAAATCATTTAATTTATATTTATTTGTTGGATTTATATCATATGCAGCAATTTCTGCATCATAATAAATATTTTCTGGATTTATTCCAAGCTCTTTTAGTAAAACATAGTCTTCAACTAATTTATAGCCATATTTTTTTATTGATGTATTTTCAAATATCTCTTTAAAATACTTAACCAAATTTTCAGAATTTATTTTACAATAATAAACAATTCCTTCTTTTTTATTATATATACTAATAGATTTTACAGTCTTTTTTATTATATTTTTACTATCTTTGTCATCATTTTTATATAAATAATATATCAATTCTTCTTGTTTTTTTATAATATCAGCTATTTTATTTAACTCAACATTTTCTTCAATTTTAAATAAATCTTTTAAATCTTTTACTGATGTTTCCTCTCCTGATAATTCAAATCTATCTATATATCTTTTAAAATTTAGCTCCTTAAAAATACTATATACTTCTTCTTTATTCCATTCTTTAATTTTTAAGTCTTCAACTGAAATATCATCAATTGGAACATTTACATTTATTGTTCCTAAAGTTCTTGATAATAAAGCCAAATCTTTATTTTGTATTAAATTTTCTTTTAATTTTCCCTTAATTGTTTTTGCCTCATTTTTTTCAAGCAAATCATATAAATTATCAATTGTTTTATATTCCTTTATTAATTTGTATGCTGTTTTTTCACCAACACCTGGAACACCTGGTATATTATCTGAAGAATCTCCCATTAAACCTTTTACTTCAATTAATTGTTTTGGTACTACTTCATATGTGCTTATTACTTTTTCTTTATCAAAATCTTCAATTTCTGTTTTTCCACCTTTTGTTCGTGGAATATGAATTGTTACTTTATCTGTTGCAAGTTGAAATGTATCTCTATCTCCAGAAAGAATTGTTACATCAAGTCCAGCTTCTTCTCCTAATCTTGCAAATGTTCCTAATATGTCATCACCCTCGTAGCCTTCTTTTTCAATTATTGTTATATTCATCTTTCTTAAAACATCTTTTATAATTGGCATTTGTGCAGCAAGTTCATTTGGCATTCCTTTACGATTAGCTTTATATCCTTCATACATTTTGTGTCTTGCTGTTGGAGCTTTTAAATCAAATGTTACAGCCATATGATCTGGTGATAAATCCTCCTGTGCCTTAAACATTATTGCTAAAAATCCATATACAGCATTTGTATATGTTCCATCCTTTGTTGTAAGCATTTTACTTCCCATTATTCCATAAAATGCTCTATTTAATATGCTGTTTCCATCTATCAGTAACAATCTACTCATTATTAATCTTCTTCCTTTCTTATCATTGGCTACATTGCAATTTTTTTAGTTATCTTTATAAACTAATTAATAGTTTGTAAATACTCGTTTTGATTTTATTAGTATTTTACTATATGTTATTAAATTTATCAAGGATTATTGTGTTTTATAAAATCAATTGTTTTAAAATTTTATTTTAATTTTTTTGAATAATCTATACTTTTTTTCACATAATAATTACAAAAGGAGGATATCTATTTATGAAATTTTTAAATTATTTAGTACTTACTCTTGTTGTTATAGGTGCTCTTAATTGGCTATTAGTTGGTGCTTTTGAATTTAATCTTGTTGAAACTTTATTTAATGGATTTTCTATAGTTTCACGAATAGTGTATATTTTAGTTGGTATAGCTGGTATTTGGGCAATTAGCTTTTATAATAAAATAGGTGAATAATAAAAAGAATAAAATGAAGCAGTAAATTTCATTTTATTCTTTTTTATTACATTTTTTCGTTTAAATTTTTTGAATAATATATCAGATCTGTATAAACAAAATTTCCGCACTTTATTTCTTTGCTATAGTTAGTTATAAAATAATCTTTTACTGTTTTTTCATATTTATCAAATCCTAATTTTACATAAAATGGAATATTGTTTTCAGTTGTTCCTACTAACATTTTTTCATATTTTTGTTTATAGTTTCCACACAAAGATTTTAATATTTTTTTAGCGTATCCTTTGTTTCTGTATTCTTGCTTTGTAACTAAAGCTTTTAGCTCTATTGTTTTTTTATTGCTTTTAAAAATAACAGCCAAAGAAACTATCTCATCTCCACGTTTTAATCCATAACAATCTGATTCCTGTAAATACTTTAAAATAATATCTCTTGACGGAATAGCTTCTAATAATAAATCAATATATGCCTCTTTATTTTCTATTTTTTTTAGCTCTAACCTCTGTCTTTTTAACTGTTCATAGCCTTCTGGTAATGTAGGTTTTGATATATTACGATTGAGATATCTATCTTCTTCTGAAAAAATACATCCACAATATTTTTGCATATATAGACCTTGTTCTATTGCTTTATCGTGACCTATCCAAAAACCTTTTCTAAAATCTATATATAAAAAATTTATATCAAATTCTTTGCTTAGGTCTTCCATTAATTTTTTTATATATTCATGCTTTTGGTAAATGCTATATAGCAGTGTTGTTGTTACTGTATCGTATCCATTTTTCTTTGCATATTCAAATGTTTTTCTTAATCTTATTGGATAACAATATTCTACACATCTAGCATTTATATTATCTGCTACATTTTTACAAAATTCATCCAAACCATACTCTTCATTAAATATAGTTTTTACATTAATTATATTTGCATATTCTTTTAAACAATCCCTTCTTGCTATATATTCTGTATAGGGATGTATATTGGGATTATACCAATATAATGTTGGCTCTATTCCATTTTTTCTTAATTCATCTATACAATACACACTACAAGGAGCGCAGCACGTATGCATTAATAATTTCATTCTATTACCTCACTTTTTATACCTTTTATTTTTATATTCACGCCATTTCCCTTTTCATATATATCATAAACACCAACTTCTCCAATTTTATTAAAATTCTCTCTTACATATGTTATTACACTTTGTGGTGTTTGCCAATTTTGAATGTAATCTTCTCTTAAAATCATATATCTAACATTTTCTTGACTATTTATTTTATCTATTTGGCCATTCTCGCCATCTTTTCCAAAATTTCCTTTTTGAAACATATCAAAATTTTTATTATATCTATCAATTGGTATCATATATAATGCTGCATTTGAATCTAATATATATACATCCTTTTCAGAAGTTAGAATATATTCATCTGTTCTTTCTGTTAAATTTAAAATATTTTTACTCACTATAATATTATTAAAATGCTTTAATGCTTTATATTTACTTAATTCTCCCAATTCATTTCTATATTTTATTTCTGTATATCCTGTAAAAATTATTATAAAAACAAATGATATAATTTCTATAAATTCAAACAAATATTTAAGATTTATAATTTTAAAACCTTTCAATAATAACTTTATTTCATAAATAAACAATATATACATCGGTACTATAGATATAAGAAAGTGTATGTTGTCTGAAATTGGATATGACATTGTAAATATTGGCAAAGAATATGCTGTTAATAATAATAAAAAATTTTTTCTTTTCTTCAATAATATAAATATTATATTAATTGCTATAGATATAATCAAAATAATTGGACTTATTATGCTTAATATTTTTATTGTTATATCTTCAGATGTTATTAGTTTTTCATATGGCATACTATTTGAAAATGTTTTTATTCCCCAAACACAATAACTAAAGAATTCAGAAAAAGCCCCTGTTATTATTAAATATATAAAAAATATTAAAATTGGAACTAAAATTCCAATAATTCTCATATATGCTTTTTTCAAAATTTTTTTAAAATTTGACTTACTTTTTATATCAAATAATGGACTTAATACAACAATAACACTAACTAGAAAACCTATTGATTGCTTCGTACAAAATGATAAACCACCTAAAATTCCTATAATTATATCATTTTTTGTACTTTGATTATTATTTTTTATATATTTTAGCTCTAATAACATTATTATTAGTGTTATTGTTAAAACAAGAAAGTTGTAATCTAAACAATAATATTCCTTCATTATAAACATAATTATTAATATTAATAATTTAGATATTGATTTTTCTATTTCTAATTTTCTGCAAATATTATATATTACAATTAAACTAACAACTGCCAACAATGCTGCCATTATTCTTGTTACAAACATTTCAGTTCCAAATATTTTCAAAAAAAGCGCAGTTATAAAACCTAAAAGCGGAGTAGTTATCATACTAATATCTTTATATGGAATCAAACCATCAGCTATACATCTTGCAGTATTAAAATTCCATATTTCATCTAAATCATCTAGTGGTTTTATTAAAATATATGTTAAAATTACTAAAAAAACTCCACTCCAAAATAATATATCTCTTAATTTTTTCATTATTAGAAAACTCCTTTTATTCCTTATAAATCATACTTTACAACTAATTTCTATTTTCAATTTTATACCCCATATGTGCATATGCAGCTGGTAATGGAATCCTTCCTCTTATTGTTCTCGATATAAATCCTATTTGAATTAAATATGGCTCGTACACGTCCTCAATTGTTTCTACTTCTTCACCTACTGTTGTTGCTAATGTATCTATTCCAACTGGTCTACCTCCATATTTTTCTATCATTGTTTCTAATATTTTTCTATCTATTTCATCTAATCCTAATTCATCTATTTCTAATCTATTTAAAGCCACTTTTGTAAGCTTTATATCTATTTCATTATCTGATAATACTATTGCATAGTCTCTCACTCTTTTTAAGAGCCTGTTCGCTATTCTAGGTGTTCCTCTTGATCTTCTTGCTATTTCTTCTGCTGAAGAATCATCTATGTTTACTTCTAAAATTTTTGCTGTTCTTTTTACAATTTTTTTCAAATCATTTATATCATATAGCTCTAATCTGTTTACAATTCCAAATCTATCTCTTAGTGGTGTTGACAAAGATCCTGCTTTTGTGGTTGCACCTATTAATGTAAATTTTGGTAAATCTATCCTTATAGATTTTGATGTTGGACCTTTACCAATTACTATATCTAAAGTAAAGTCTTCCAATGCTGGATATAAAATTTCTTCTACATTTTTATTTAATCTATGTATTTCATCAATAAATAAAACATCAAACTCATTCAAATTTGTAAGTAATGCTGCTAGGTCACCTGCTTTTTCTATTGCTGGACCAGATGTAACTTTTATATTTGAATTCATTTCATTTGCAATAATATTAGCAAGAGTTGTTTTACCTAATCCTGGTGGGCCATAAAGTAAGACATGATCTAATGGCTCTCCTCTCTTTTTTGCAGCTTCTATATATATTTTCATATTCTCTTTTACCTTAGATTGTCCAATATATTCTTCTAATAGTCTAGGTCTTATTGATGACTCTAAATTTTCTTCTAAATCATCTTCAAGCTCTGGCCTTATTAATTGATTATTATCCATAAAAAATTTCATCCTTCCTCAACTTCACTTTAGTAAATTATTTAATACAATTGAATTAGAAATTGTAAGCTCATCTTCCATTTTATTTTTATAATAATTTAATAAATTTTTTTTACCATCGTCTAAATTATCCAAATTTATTTCTTTTCCATTTAATCGTTCATACCAAACACCATTATAGTAATAATCATCAGAAACAATTATTCCATTATTTAAACAAGCAAAATCTTTGGTTCCAAATATATTTGTTCCTAATGATACTTCATCGCTTAATCCACATATATAACTTAATGTTGGTTTTATGTCTAATTTACTTACAGTCTTTTCTATTTCTATGTTTTCAATTTCTGGAATCTTTATACCACATACTACATTTACGTAATTAATTTCAGTTTCAACGTTATTTAGTTCGTGATCACATTCTTTAATAAAATCTAACATTTCTTCATTATGCATCTGCATTCCATAATGATCTCCAAATATAAATATTACAGTATCATCATATAAATTTTCTTCTTTTAGCTTTTCAATAAAAGCTCCAAAAGCGTAATCAGCATAATTAACAGCTTCTAAGTAATTACCAAAATATGTATCTTTATATTTGCCTACATCTATTGATACTTTTTGATATTTATTATCTAACCCTGGCAGATCAAATCCTGTATGTGATGATGAAGCTACAATACTGGTAAAAAATGGTGTATCTGTCTTTTTTAATTTTTCTACAGCTTGTTTGTATAATGCTTCATCAGATATCCAATTATTAATTAATTCACTATCTGGATCAAAACTATCTATAAAATCTATTTCATCAATTTGCATTGCATTATACACATTTTTTCTATTCCAAAAAGTTTCTTCATTTCCGTGCATATATACAGTATAGTAGTTTTTTTCTTTATATAAATCAAATATATCATTATATTTATTCCCACTATATTGTGCAAAAGCCATCCCATTTTCTAAAGGATATAGTGATGACATTGCTGAGTGTTCTGAATCTGCGGTTGTAGAATAGCTTTGAATTATCATATTATTAATTTTTATATTTTCATTTAAAAATTTATTAATATTTGGTGTTATTTCTTTATCATTGATTTTTTTATTAATAACAAAATTTTGTAATGATTCAAGTTGTAGTAATATTACATTTTTACCTTCTGCTACATTTTTTAAATTATATATATCTTTTTCATATTTTTGATTATAATCTTGCTTCAAATTATTATATGCATTTAAGACATCATTTTTTGAATTATATTTTGCTGTCTTTTTTAAATTTATGTTGCTTTGTATATCTAAATAATGAAATGTATATAAAGTTCCAAGCTCTAACTGCATTTTTTTATTGTATCTACTTTCTTTAGCTTCTGCGATATAATTAGGAATTGTAGATTCAAATATGATAGTCATAATCGTTACGTATAGTATTGCTGGTTTCCAACTTTTTCTTTTTATATTTTCAATTTTTATAAATTTAGTGATTAACAATACTATTACAATTATTAAATCTAAAAAATATAAAATTTGCGAAAAATTCGTTAAATCTCCTATTGTTGCTGATATCTGATCTGAATATTGAAGATTACTTATTTGAACAATAGATATTAAACTCGAAGAATAATTGTAATATATCTCGTCTGCCAACATTAAAATACTCATAAATAAATTTATAATATATGCACAAATAAATCTCGATTTATTTTTTAGTATAAATAATAATGTAACTAAATACATTGAATAAATAAACGTTTTTTCAACAATTTCTTTTTGCATAACATCAGAAAAATATATTGTTCTTTCATAAAAAAAGCACATTTTACCAAACAATACTAAGCCTGTAAAAATTATAATTAAATCTGAATTGACTATTATATTCGTATATTTTTTTAATACATTAATTGCTTTATTTAACATTATTTCCCCTCTTTACTGTTTTCAATTATTATTTATATAATCTTCAATTATTGATAGAATTTTTTCATTTCCACTTATATATTTTTTAGGCTCAAAATCCTTCATCGATTTTATTGTATCCCCTAATTTATCTAAGTCTGTTACACTTCTTACATATCCATTTTTTTCAAACTTTTCTGCAATTTGAATTTGATGGTCATTAACGTGTTCATTATATTTTTTTAATCTTGGAACTACTATCACTTTTTTTTCTTTTTCCAATGAAGAAATAATTGAACCTACTCCTCCGTGTGTTATAATTAAATCTGCTTTATCTTGCAATTTTGAAAGCTTTTTCTTGTCAATTAATCCAAATATTTTCATATCTTTTGAATCAAATTTTGTAAACCCTGCTTGTACAACAACTTCATCTGTTATTACTTTTTTATCAATATTTTTTTGTATGGCCTTTAACAATCTAACAAAACTATTATTTTGTGTGCCTAATAATACTAATATCATTTTTATTATCCTTTCATCAATATAATTTTATAATATTAATATATTGGTCCTCCATATATTGCTTTAGGGTATAATTTTAACATTTCTTTCCATTGAACAATAAACAAATTAGCTATTGGATATATCATTTTTCCAGACAAAGTTTTTGATTCAGAATTTGCAAATGTTTCTATGAAAATAATTTTACTACCAAATAGTTTTCCTAAATAACACATTGGAACTGCAGTATGAGTACCTGTTGTAACAATATATTTTGGACGTATTTTAAAATATAAGTATATTGTTTTTAGGCATAAATACAAATATTTAAAAATATATGTAAACAATTTACTTCTAGTTCCATATGGTAAAAAATATAATTTATCTCCATACTCATCTTTAAAATGCTCATTCGTTTTATCTTTTTCTGTTATTATAAATGATTCATATTTTTTAAATAGTGGTTTTAATTGTAAAAGCTCACTAAAATGACCACCTGTACTTGAAATAAATAATACCCTTTTCACAACTTTTCACATTCCTTTTTTAATTTATTTTTACCTATAATTTTATAATTTCTATATTATTATATCCTATAAATAAACCGGTTTCTATAACACCTGTTATTAATTTTATATTTTTTTCCAAACTTTCATCAATTTTTTCAAATTTAGCATCTAATATAAGATTATTATTTTCTGTAATTATAGGGCCATCTTTCCCCTTGCCGCATCTTAAAGTACAAGATTTTATTCCTAGTTTGTATAGCTCTGTTTTCACATAATTAATACTTTCAGGGTAGCATTCTATAGGAATACAAAAATTCTCTCCTAATTTTTTTACAAACTTACTTTTATCAGCAAGTATATATACTTTTTTCGAATTCAGAATATTCATTTTTTCTTTGAACATTGCTGCACCTCGTCCTTTAATTAGCCAGTTATTTTCATCCACCTCATCAGTACCATCAAAACTCCAATCAGGCTTTTTTTCAATTATTGATGCTGTCGGAATATTCAAAGAAACACATAACAACTTTATTTCATATGATGTTGGAATTGCTGTTATTTTTATATTTTCATTTTCTACTTTTTTTGCAATCTCTTTAGCAGCCAAAAATGATGTGGATCCAGATCCGAAACCTATAACATCTCCATCTTTTACTTTTTTTGCAACATCTATTGCTATCTTCATCTTTTCTTCTTTATTCGATATATCTTCATTCCAATTCAAGTAATTTTCTTTAATATTCCAATTCATATGTATTCCCCCTAAACTTTATTTTTAATTAAATAAAATAGCCTTTTTATCCTGATAAATACTTAAAGCAGTATTAGTTATTGCATTATATAAATTTTTTAATTGATTTTCATTTAAATCGTTTAAAACAATCTTGTTTGATTTTTCATAATCATTGCTTTTATCAATTTCGTCTGTTATTTGTGTTACAGAACTATAGTTAATATTTACATCATTTTTACATAAAATTTCTATTTTTGTTGATATTATATTTTTTTCATTTATTTCATTTGATATATTAATTTCCTCTATTTGATTACATATTTTATTTAATAAATCTGAAATCGTTAATACAAACTTGCTACTAAAGTTATCTGTTAATAGCTCCTGTTTAATATTTATTTTATTATTTTCTTTATCATTTACAATTTTAATTAATCGGTCTTTACCAAATTTTATATCAGTTTGTATTAATCTCGAATTTTCTTCATAAACAATAATTTCAATTAATTCATCATCAGTGGTTTCCATTGATTTTATGTTATTTGAAATTTCCAAGAATTTATTTGATAGCAAATTTATTTGTGTATACTCACTAGGTAAATTTAACATTTTCATTTTAGATGTTATTAAATTCAATGTTCTACTATCTTTTGATAGTTCTTCAAAAATATTAGCTAAAATATTTTTTGATTCATTTTCTGATAATGTTAATTTATATCCTTTAGCTGTATGAATTCTTTCATTAATTTTTATTCCCGCAGTACCAATTTTACTATAATTACTTTTGTTTGTATTTGAAATTATTAATTTACTATATTTATCTGTTATATAGCTCATATCATCATCAGATATTTCTAATATATCTAAGCAAGTTCCCCAATTTATATTATCAGGAAATTTTTCGGTATTTTCAACACCAATTTTACTTGCTAGGCTTTTTAAATTACTATTTTTTAACGATATATATCCATTAGCTAGTTCATCCATTTTTATTCCTATAATATTACTTCTTTTAACTAAATTAAAATTCATAATATTATCCGAATTTTTACTAAATTCTACTTGTGTAAAAATATCATTTGAATTATTAGCATTTGTTTTTGATACTACTTTATATACACTGTTCTTTGTATTAATATCTAAATTACTATCAACTTTATAACTATTGTTTATTTTTTGTTTTTCAATTTCTGTTATATCATTATTATTAAACATTTGTGTAAGTTCACTATTTTTCACAGCATATTTCCAAAATAACTGTTCATCTGTTTTTAGAATATCTGTCTTATAATATAAAAAAGCTAATATACCAACTATTAACAATAAAACAATTAATATGATTAATATAATTTTTCTTTTTCTCATTTTTATTAATATTCATCTCCTTTAGGATACAAAATTTTGTTAAATTTTCCTAATTTTCCATCCATCAGTTTATTTTATCCTTTGTTCTACTACTTCATACATAACAATTCCAGCAGAAACTGCTGCATTAAGAGAAGTTATCTTTCCTTTCATAGGAATTTTTACTAAAAAGTCACAATTTTCTTTTACAAGCCTGCTCATACCAAAACCTTCACTACCTATTACAATTGCAATTGGCATTTTAAAATCTTGATCATAATAATAAGTATTTGTATTCATATCTGTTCCACAAACCCATAATCCTTCGTCTTTCAAATACTTAATGGTTTCATTTATATTATTAACTCTTGCTATTTTCATATGTTCCACAGCACCAGCAGATACTTTATTTACTGTACTATTTACCTGTGCAGCTCTTCTTTTTGGTATTATAATTCCATGAACACCTGCTGTTTCTGCAGTTCTTATAATAGAACCTAAATTATGTGGATCTTCTATTCCATCTAATATAACAACAAATGGATCTTCATTTTTATTTTTGGCATCTTGTAAAATATCTTCAACATCACAATAATCAAATGGAGGAACAATTGCAATAACACCTTGGTTATTATCAGTTTGAGACATTTGATTTATTTTGTTTCTATCTACTTGTGATATTACTACTTTACGTTTTTTAGCAAGTTCAATAATTTTATTTATAGAGCCATGTTTTTCACCATTTGAAATATAAATTTTATTTATATCTCTTCCAGATTCTAGTAGCTCTATAACTGAGTTACGTCCTTCTACTTGGTCATCAAATTTTTCATTTTCTTTATTATTTTTTTTCACGATTATCTCCTTAAATTTTATTATTTATTCTCATCATCAAGTTTTAGTACAGATAAAAATGCCTCTTGAGGAATTTCTACATTTCCAATTTCACGCATTTTTTTCTTACCACGCTTTTGTTTTTCTAATAATTTTTTCTTTCTTGTAATATCTCCACCATAACATTTTGCAAGTACATCTTTTCTCATTGCAGATATAGTTTCTCTTGCAATTATTTTACCACCAATTACAGCTTGAATTGGAATTGTAAATAAATGTCTTGGAATTACTGTTTTTAGCTTTTCTACCATTTTCTTTCCTTTGTCATATGCCATATCTTTATGAACTATAAATGATAATGCATCAACACTTTCACCATTTACCCAAATGTCTAATTTAACAAGCTCTGACCTTCTATACTCCTTAAATTCGTAATCAAAAGAAGCATATCCTTTTGTTTTAGATTTTAAATTATCAAAGAAGTCATATATAATTTCATTTAATGGCAATTCATAAATTAAAGTAACTCTGTTTTGGTCAAGGTACTTCATATCAACATATATACCTCTTCTGTTTTGACATATTTCCATAATTCCTCCAACATAATCTTTTGGAGTTAAAATTTCTGCTGTAACAAAAGGCTCTTCAATATATGAAATTTCATTTGGCATAGGTAATTCTGACGGATTATATAAATCAATTACTTCTCCATTTGTTTTATGTACTTTATAAATAACTGATGGGGATGTTGTAATTAAACTTAAATCAAATTCTCTATCTAATCTTTCTTCAATTATTTCCAAATGTAATAATCCTAAAAATCCACATCTAAATCCAAATCCTAATGCAGCAGATGTTTCCTGCTCGTATTCTAATGCTGCATCATTAAGTTTTAATTTTTCTAATGCGATTTTTAAATTTTCATAATCACTTCCATCCATTGGATATAAACCACAATATACCATAGGATTAACTTTTTTATATCCTGGTAATGGTTCTGGTGCTGGCTTATCAGCCAATGTTATTGTATCACCAACTCTTATATCTGATAAATTTTTAATACTTGCAGCTATATAACCAACTTCACCAGCCTGTAATTTGTTTGAAGGAATGTATTCACCTGGTTCAAAATATCCAACCTCAGTTACAACAAATTTTTTCTTAGCTGCCATAAGTAAAATTTCGTCACCAACTTTTACAGTTCCATCTTTAACTCTTACATATGCAATTGCTCCTTTATAATTATCATATAAAGAATCAAATATTAAACATTTTAAAGCTGCATTTTCATCACCTGTTGGAGCAGGAATATCTGTAACAATTCGCTCTAAAACCTCTTCAACATTTAATCCAGATTTAGCTGAAATACATGGTGCATCTTGCGCTGGTATACCTATTATTTCTTCAATTTCATCTTTAACTTCTTGTGGTCTTGCATTAGGCAAATCTATTTTATTTATAACTGGTAAAATTTCCAAATTATTATCAATTGCCAAATATACATTTGCTAAAGTTTGAGCTTCAACACCTTGGCTACTATCAACAACTAAAATAGCTCCATCACATGCAGCTAAACTACGAGAAACTTCATAATTAAAATCAACATGTCCTGGTGTATCTATTAAATTAAATTCATATTCTTGTCCATCTTTCGCTTTATATAACATTCTGACAGCCTGAGACTTTATTGTTATACCTCTTTCACGCTCTATATCCATATTATCTAAAACTTGACTTTCCATTTCACGTTTTGATAATACACCTGTCATTTCAATTAATCTATCTGCAAGTGTAGATTTTCCATGATCTATATGTGCAATTATGCTAAAATTTCTAATGTGCTTTTTTCTATCTTCCACTAAAGTTCCTCCTATATATTTTTATATAAATACAATTATACTATATTGTAAAATTGTTCATTGCTCATAATTTTGCATAATAATAATACCATATTTATGGTATCTTTATCAATAGAAGATTCTTAAAAATGTTAAAAGTCAAACTCAACATACATCTGAATTTGACTTTTGACAACATACCTAAGGTACTATTCCATATTAATTTTCTAATTTACCATTTTCAACTCAAAGTAAAATTCAACTCCATCAACTCTATTCTGAACACCATACTTATTACCATAATTATTCATAACTGCTTTTACAAGAGATAAACCTATTCCAGTTCCTCCACTTGCTCTATTTCTTGATGAATCAATTTTGTAAAATCTCCCCCAAATTTTTTTCATCTCATCTTCAGTAAAATTATCTCCCGTATTGTATACAGATATCCTAGCCATTCCATTTAGCTCTTCTGTAACTTCAATTTTTATTTCTTTTTTACCATTTATTTCTTTCGAATATTTTATTGCATTTGTTATGTAATTTGTAACTACTTGCTCTATATAAAAATCATCAGCTTCCACATATATAGGCTCTTCATTTTTTAATGTTGCTTTTATATTTTGCTCTTTTATCATAACATCACATTTTCTTAGCTCTTCTTTTATTAAAGATACTATATCAAACTTTGTATTATTAAATTCTCTTTTTCCATACTCTAACTTCATAAGTTCTAATAATTGCTTTACTAATTTATCCATTTTATCTGCTTCATCTAAAATAACTTCTGCATAAAACTTCCTTGATTCTTCATCATTATTTACATTTTCAACTAATCCTTCTGCATATCCTTGAATTAACGCTATCGGTGTTTTTAATTCATGAGATACATCAGAAATAAACTGTGTTCTCATTTCATCTATTTTAGATTTTTCCTTAATATCACGCTCTAATTCATCATTATTTTTTCGCAATTCATTAATTGTGTTTTCAAGTTTATCAGACATCATATTAATACTTTCACCAAGTTGATCCATTTCATCATTAGATTTACTTGGAATATATCTTTGCGAAAAATTTAGTTTAGACACTTGTTTAGCAATATCATTTAATTCAAGTATTGGATCTGAAAAACGCTTAGAAATCATTGATGCAATTACTCCTGCAACAATAACCGAAATAAATCCAACCAATAATAAAACATTATTACTAATTCGCAAACTTTCCTTTATTGCTGAAATAGGAGTTCTCATATATAACTCATTTTTATTATCTAACTTTGCCATTAAAACTATATAATTACGGTTTATTGAGTTATCCTTTACAGTCTTTATTATAATATTTTTGGCATTATATAATGTTTCTCCCCATTTTCCATTTTGATTAAACTCTACGATTGTTTTTAGTTTTTCCAAAGCTTCAATTCGTGTTTGGTCATTGGTTATAACTTTATTCGTTTTCACATCTGTTATTAAAATATCCAAATTATTTTTTGAAGCCTGATATTTAATAAATTCTTCAATTTCTTCCTCTGCTACATTATTATTATATTTTTCGTTTATTTGCTCATACAAATCTTTTGCAGAATCTTTTTTATTATAAATATAAAAGGTTTCAAGTACTAAATTATTTATTATAATTAAAAATAAAATTGTAAGTACAATTACTACACACAATGAAAAAAATAACTTTACCTGTATGGACATAGGTTTTCTTATTTTTTTATTTTTCTTCGATTTCAAATTTATAACCTACCCCTCTCATAGTATGTATATATTTGCCTTTTTTACCAAGTTTGTGTCTTATCTTTTTTATATGGCTGTCTATTGTTCTTGAATCACCATAATAATCATAATTCCATACATTATTTAATATTTTATCTCTTGAAAGAGCAATTCCTTCATTGTCTACTAAATATTTTAATAATTCATATTCTCTTAAACTTAAATCAATTTTTTTAGAATCAACTTCTACTGTTCTACCTTCTGAATTTATAATTATTCCGCCATAATCTTTTATATCCTTTTCTTTCACTTGTAGTCTTTTTAATATTGCCTCAACTCGTGCCACAAGTATTTTAGGACTAAACGGTTTTGATATATATTCATCTACTCCTAATTCAAATCCAAATAATTCATCTTGCTCTTCTCCTCTAGCAGTTAACATTATAATTGGAACATTTGATGTTTGCCTTATTTGTCTTAAAACAGACCATCCATCTAGTTTAGGCATCATTACATCTAATAAAATTAAATTAATTTCATTTTTATTTTCTTCAAAAACCTTAAGAGCTTCTTCACCATCACCAGCTTCTAATATATGGTATCCTTTCACTTTCAAAAAATCTTTAATTAATTTTCTCATTCTTGACTCATCATCTACTACAAGAATTGTTATATCTGCCATAACATTACATCCTTTCGTTTTTTTATGTATTATACATTATAAAGTACATTTATGTCTATTATGTGAAGATTTTTTTATTAATTAACAAAAAAATCCAGAGAAAGATTTCTCTGGAAAATTTTGTGGCAACTCAATTTTTATTTGTCACCCAATTTTATTAATACATTCCACCCATTCCGTCTGCTGGGTCTGCCTCGTGATTTCCTCCACATCCGCATGATTTTTCTTTTTTATCTGTTACTATACTTTCTGTTGTTAATACCATAGATGCTATTGATGCTGCATTTTGAAGTGCACTTCTTGATACTTTTGTTGGATCTACTATTCCGGCTTTTTTCATATCTACATATTCTTCATCTGCTGCATTAAAACCAATTCCCTCTTTACTTGACTTTACTTTTTCAAGTATTACAGCTGGTTCAAGACCCGCATTTACTGCAATTTGTTTTACTGGCTCTTCTAGTGCTTTTAATACTATTTTTGCACCTAATTTTTCATCATCTTTTAATGTTTCCATCAATTTTTCAACTTTAGGAATGACATTTACATATGCTGTTCCTCCACCAGAAACAATACCTTCTTCTACTGCTGCTTTTGTTGCAGATAAAGCATCTTCTATACGAAGTTTTCTATCTTTCATTTCAACTTCTGTTGCTGCTCCAACTCCAATTACAGCTACTCCTCCTGCTATTTTAGCAAGTCTTTCTTGTAATCCTTCTTTTTCATATTCGCTCTTTTCTTCTGCAAGTTGAGCTCTTATTTGGCTTACACGCTCTGCAATTGCTTTTTTATCTCCAGCACCATCAACAATTATAGTATTTTCTTTTTCAACTTTAACTTGTTTAGCTCTACCTAATTGTTCAATAGTTGTATCTTTTAGCTCTAATCCTAAATCTGATGTAATAACTTCTCCACCTGTTAAAATAGCAATATCTTGTAACATATTTTTTCTCTTATCACCATATCCAGGAGCTTTAACTGCTACAACATTTATTACACCTCTTAATTTATTTAAAACTAATGTTGATAAAGCTTCTCCTTCAATATCATCACATATAATTACTAATTTTCCTGATTGTTGCATTAAAGCTTCAAGTAATGGTAATATTTCTTGAATATTACTTATTTTTTTATCAGTAATTAAAATATATGGATTTTCAATAGATGCTTCCATTTTTTCTGTATCAGAAACCATGTATGGAGAAACATAACCTTTATCAAATTGCATTCCTTCAACAATATTTAGCTCTGTATTAGATGTTTTTGATTCTTCAATTGTTATAACCCCATCTTTTGAAACTTTTTCCATGGCTTCAGATATTAGCTTTCCAACTTCTTCATTATTAGCAGAAATACTTGCAACTCTTGCTATATCTTCTTTTCCATTTACAGGAGAGCTAATTTCTTTTAATCCATCTACTGCTACATTTACAGCCTTATCAATACCTCTTTTAATAGCCATTGGATCTCCACCAGCAGCTACATTTTTTACACCTTCTTTAATCATACTTTGTGCCAAAACAGTTGCTGTTGTTGTTCCATCACCTGCTACATCGTTTGTTTTTGTAGAAACTTCTTTTACAAGTCTTGCTCCCATATTTTCAAATGGATCTTCTAGCTCTATTTCTTTTGCTATTGTAACACCATCGTTTGTAATAAGTGGAGCTCCATAATTTTTATCTAAAACTACATTTCTTCCTTTTGGACCTAATGTAACTTTTACTGTGTCTGCTAATTGATTAACACCATCTAATAATTTTTTTCTGGCATCTTCGCCATATTTAATTTGTTTTGCCATAATTATAATCTCCTTCCGCTTTTTTCTTTTTCCTATTCAACTATTGCTAGGATATCAGATTGTTTTACTATTATTAGGTCTTCGCCTTGATATTTAATTTCTGTTCCTGCATATTTATTTAAAACTACTTTATCGCCTTTTTTTACATACATCTTTTCTGTTTTTCCGTCTATCACTTCTCCTGGTCCTACTTCTAGTACCTCTGCTATTTGTGGTTTTTCTTTTGCTGAACTGGTTAATATGATTCCGCTTTTTGTTGTTTCTTCGCTTTCTATCATTTTAACTACAACTCTGTCTAATAATGGTTTTAACATTATATTACCTCCTTTAATGTTACAGTATTATTAATATATATTTAGCTTGTATTAATAATATGTATAAAAATTATTAGCAGTCTATTTGCTAGACTGCTAATAATTTATACCTATTGGTATTAAATGTCAATATTTATTTCTTAAAATTCACATAACTTTCACAAAGCTATTCTTTTGCTGCTTTTATAAAAGCTTTAAATAATGGAGCTGGTTTATCTGGTCTTGATTTAAATTCAGGATGAAATTGTCCTGCTATAAAAAATTTATTTGCTGGTATTTCAACAATTTCTACTAATAAATCATCTGGTGATGTACCAGAAATTTTCATTCCTGCTTCTTCAATTTTTGCTCTAAAATCATTATTGAATTCAAATCTATGTCTGTGTCTTTCAGAAATCTCATTTGATTTATATACTTTTTCAGCTAAAGTATTTTCTTTAATTTTACAAGGATATGCACCAAGTCTCATAGTTCCACCTTTTTTCTTAACATCCTTTTGTGTATCCATTATATGAATAACTGGATTTTTGGTCCTTCTATCAAACTCTGTAGAACTTGCATCCTTTAACCCAACAACATTTCTTGCAAATTCAACAACAGCCATTTGCATACCTAGGCAAATTCCTAAAAATGGTACATTATGCTCTCTGGCAAATTTTATTGCATTAATTTTACCCTCAATACCTCTATTGCCAAATCCTCCTGGAACTAGTATACCATCGAAATTTTTTAACATTTCTTCTGCTTTTTTATCATCTGTAATTAATTCTGAATCAACAAATTCTATATCAACATTTACATTATTTGCAAATCCACCATGTTTTAAGCTTTCAACAACAGATAAATATGAATCTTCTAAACTTATATATTTACCTACAATAGCAATTTTAACTGCATTTTCTGGAATATTCTTTATTTTTTCAATCATTTTTTCCCATTTTTCGTTTTTAGGAGCTTTATTTTTTAAATTAAGGTGTTCACAAACAACCTTAGCTAACCCTTCTCTTTCTAGCATTAATGGAACTTCATATAATACATCTACTGTAGAATTTTGTATAACATTTTCTTTTTTAACATTACAGAATAACGCAATTTTATCTTTCATTCCATCAGGGATTCTAATTTCTGATCTACAAACTAATACATCTGGTTTTATTCCATATGATTGAAGTTCTCTTACAGAATGTTGAGTTGGTTTTGATTTTAATTCATTTGAACCATGAATATATGGCAATAAAGTTACATGAATATACATAACATCTTCACTCTTTTGCTCTAGCCCAATTTGTCTTATTGCTTCAATGAATGGTAAACTTTCAATATCACCAACAGTTCCTCCAATTTCTGTTATTACAATATCAACATCTGTTTCATCAAACTTGTATACTTTTTCTTTAATGGCATTTGTTATATGAGGTACTACTTGTACTGTTTTTCCTAAGTAATCTCCTTTACGCTCTCTTTCGATAACTTCTGAGTATATTCTTCCTGTTGTTATACTTGAATTTTTTGTTAAACTTTCGTCAATAAATCTTTCATAATGACCTAAGTCTAAATCAGTTTCTGCTCCATCATCAGTTACAAAAACTTCGCCGTGTTCACAAGGGTTCATTGTACCTGGATCAACATTTATGTATGGGTCAAATTTTTGAATTGTTACTTTATATCCTCTATTTTTCAATAATCTTCCCAAAGATGCTGCTGTTATTCCCTTTCCTAATCCAGACACTACTCCACCTGTTACAAAAATATACTTTGTGTTCATACAAATACCCTCCATTTAAATTATTCTAAAAACAAAAAAATAGATTAAAAAAAATTGTCCCCTGTTTTTAGGGGTTTTTTTTTAATCTATTTTTAATATATTATTATTGTATCATTATAAACATAATTTTACAAGCACTTTTTTATATAAAAATATAAATCTAAAAGCAAAAGGCACAACAAATCTAACATTAGACTGTTGCGCCTCTTTTGAGTAATTTTCTCCTCTAGGATTACATTACATACCAAACTTTTTTTCCATTTTCTTTCACCTGAACAGTTTTGAGAATATTTCCCCCATTCACCAGGTCAATGATAGCTGTTATTTCATTTCTATCATTGTACTGAACCACCCCCAGGTATTGAACTTCATTTGTTTCGGGGTCCTTATAATAAGCAATCCCCTCTTCAACAAAAAATCTTTCCATTGGAATTTTCCTCCTAAAAAATGATGATTTATTTATATCACATTATGTTTACATTGTCAATAAATTTATACTTTTTTTACAATTTCTCCCTGTCTTTTATAAATGCTATTTGATTTTATAACACCTCTTACTGAAGACAATGGATATATATTTGTGTTTCTTCCAATAACACTCCCAGGATTTAAAATAGAGCCACAACCTACTTCAACATTATCACCAAGCATTGAGCCAAATTTCTTTAAACCTGTTTCAATTTTTTCACTTTCATTTTTTACAATAACTAACTTTTTATCTGATTTTACATTTGAAGTAATAGACCCTGCTCCCATATGAGATTTATATCCTAATATTGAATCTCCTACATAATTATAATGTGGAACTTGAACATTGTTGAATAGTATTACATTTTTTAGCTCTGTAGAATTTCCTACAACTGCATTTTCGCCAACTATGGCATTGCCTCTTATAAATGCACAATGTCTCACCTCAGCATTTTTTCCAATAATAGCTGGACCATTTATATAAGCAGTTGGTGCAACTTTTGCAGTTTTAGCGATCCATACATTTTCGCCTATCTTATCATATTCTTCTTTACTTAATGTATTTCCTAAATGTATTATGAAATCTTTAATTTTAGGTAATACTTCCCAAGGATATGTGCATCCATCAAACACATCTCTTGCAATTGTTTCATTTAAATTATATAAATTTTCAATTTTACATTCTTTCATAATAAAATTTTCCTTTCTAATTTTTTTCTTATAGTAATACAAAGATTTTTAAATGTCAATGTAGTATTTTCGATATTTATACATCAAATGTTGTCGTATGATTTATATTGAAAATCAATTTAAACTGTATTATTATTATGACACAATTTTTTTCAAATGTGTAATTTCATACACAAAATCTCAGAAAATAATTGAAAAAACAGACATAAATTGATATAGAAACTATTTTTTATGTTATTCATTTAACAAAAATTCCACTTTTTATTTACAAAATCGCCATATTAATATAAAATATACGCAGAATAATTTAATAAAAAAAGGTGAAAATATGTATAATTTTATTTCAAAATCTGAAAAAGATACAATTAATTTTGCAAAAGGTTTAGCTTCTAAACTACATAAGGGTGATATTATTGTTTTAACTGGTGAACTTGGATCTGGGAAAACGAAATTCACTCAAGGTTTTCTAGAATATTTTGGACTTGAAAATGAAATTTCTAGTCCTACTTTTACAATTGTTAATGAATATAATAGTAATACTGGTTTAAACATTTATCATTTTGATGTTTACCGCTTGTCAGATACTGATGAGTTTTATGCCATTGGTGGTGATGAATATTTTGAAAATGGTATTTGTATTATCGAATGGGGTGAACTTATAAAAGATGCACTTCCTAAAGATTACATTCATATAACATTTGAAAAAGATGATTCTAATGAAAATTACAGAAAATTGAAAGTTGAAACTTTTGGAAATAAATATCAAAATTTATTTTAATTATATTATTTTGGGTTTATAGGTCTTCCCCTAAAAAATCTAAATATATATACAAGGAGGATTTAATTATTCAATAGATTTTCTATATGATTAATTAAAAATAATAATGAAAATATTATCAATAGATACATCTTCTAAAATTTGCTCAGTATCTATTTTAGAAGATACCACTGTTATACTAGAAAAACATACTAATGATGAAAAAACACATTCCCAAAACCTGATGCCTCTAATTGATGAACTTTTCAAAGATACTAATTTAACATTAGATAATATTGATTTACTTGCTTGTTCACAAGGTCCTGGCTCTTTTACTGGTATTAGAATCGGAATTGCAACAATAAAAGCTTTTGCAGATGCCAAAAATATTCCAGTAGTTGGAGTTACATCTTTAGAGAGCTTAGCTTATAATGTTACAGAATCTGGTTTAATTGTAAGTTTAATTGATGCCAAAAATGAGAATGTTTATTATTCTTTATTTAGTAATAATGGAACAGCATATACACAAATTGGTGATTTTAAATCATGTTCTATCCATGATATTTTAAGTGATTTATCTATATATGATGACAAATTAATTTTTGTTGGAGATGGTTCTGTAATTCACCATGATTTAATTATCACATTAATAAAAAATCCTGTTTTTGCTAATAGTGAACAAAATTTGCAAACAAGTATCAGTATTGGCAAATCTGCATATAATAAGTTTACTAATGGTATATATGGTGATTCAAATTCTCTACTACCTATTTATTTAAAAAAATCTCAAGCAGAAAGAAATTTAGCTGGTGAAAAATAGATGAGTGATAATTTAAAAGAACAAACTTTAAATACTTTTGCAAATCATATTACAATTTGCAAAATGTGTGATAAAGATTTATTATATTTAAAGGAAAATTTAATTACAGAATTTGATAATTTTTGGAACTATGAAATTTTAAAACAAGAATTTTTAAATACCAATACAACATATATTGTTGCTAAACAAAATGAAACAATTGTTGGTTTTGCAGGAATTCTTACAATTGTTGATGAAGCAAATATTATGAACATTGTTACAAAAAAAGACAAAAGAAATTTAGGTATTGGAACTTTACTTTTACAAAACCTAATACAAATTTCCAAAGAACAAAATTTAAATTCAGTAACATTAGAAGTAAATGAACATAACATACCTGCAATAAAACTATACGAAAAATTTAATTTTACTAAAGTTGGTCTTAGAAAAAAATATTATAATAACACCGATTCTGCTATTATAATGACTTTATACATATAACCAACTTTAAATTTAAGGAGGAACAAATGAAAAATAAAAATGAATTAAATTACAAAAATTTAAAAATTAGTTGTGATCCAAGTATTTTTAAATTTAAAACAACTGAAGAATTGGACAATATTGAAACTGGAATTGGACAAGAAAGAGGAATTAAAGCTTTAGAGTTTGGTTTAAATGTAGATATAAATGGATATAACTTATATCTTGAAGGTCCTGCTGGAGTTGGAAAAACAATGTATACTAAACATTATTTAGATAAAATTTCTAAAAAGCAAAAGACTCCTTGTGATTGGTGTTATATATACAACTTTGAAAATCCTAATGAACCAATTGCCCTACCTTTACATGCTGGACAAGGTAAAGAATTTAAAGAGCAAATGGATGCTTTTATAAAAGATATAAAAAATGATTTGAAAAATACATTTAACAATGAAGACTTTGAAAAAGAAAAAGCTTTAATAGCTCAAACTTATGAAGAAAAACGTGAAGCCTTAATGGTTAAATTAAATAAAAAGTCAGAAAAATATGGATTTCAAGTAAAATCAGCTCAAAACGGAATTTATATGATGCCTATTATTAATGGTAAAGCAATTGAACAAGAAGAATTTGAAAAATTAGATGATAAAACTAAACAAAACTTTGAAGATAATTCAAGCATTGTTCAAGAGCAAATTTTACAAGTTATTAGTGAAATAAAAAATATTGAACAAGAATCTCAAAAGAAATTATCTGAATGGCAATCTAATGTTGCTTTATTAACAATAAATGCACATATAAATTATATAAGATCAAAGTTTAAAAGAAATAAAAAAATTAGTACTTTTTTAGAAAATATCAAAAAAGATATATTAAAAAATATTGACTACTTCTTAGTAGAGCCTCAAATTGAAACACAACAAATGCCTGGTCCTAGACCTGAGCCACCAAAACCTTGGGAAAATTATAGAGTAAACTTATTTATCGATAATAGTGCACAAGAAGGTGCTCCTGTAATTATGGATTCAAATTATTCTTATCACAATATATTTGGAAAACTTGAATATGAAAATTACTATGGTTCTTTGAAAACAGATTACACTATGTTAAAACCAGGTTTACTACACAAAGCAAACGGTGGATATATAATTTTTCAAGCACATGATTTAATAGAAAATTCAGTTTGTTATGAAGGACTAAAAAAAGCATTACGTCAAAAACAATTATTAATTGAAAATACTGCAGACCCTCGCTCACCAATGGTTATGGTTTCTTTAAAGCCTGAACCAATTCCACTAGATTTAAAAGTTATTATTGTTGGAGATGAACAAATATATCAAACACTACTTGCAGTTGATTATGATTTTAGAAAATTATTTAAAATAAAAGTTGAATTTGAAGATAGCTCTGATAATACAGAAGAAAATATGAACAAATTAGCAAGATTTATTCATGGTTTCTGTGAACAAGAACAACTTCCTCACCTTGACCCATCTGCAGTTGCAAAAATAATGGAATATTCTTCACGACTTGCTGATAACCAAGACAAACTTTCTACTAGATTTAATGATTTAGCACAAATAATTGGTGAAGCTGCAACATGGGCAAAAATGAAAAAATCAAAAATTGTAACAGCTGAATTTGTAGATATGGCTTTATCTGAAAGAGCAAATAGAATAAAAAAATATGATTCAATGTATACAGAAATGATAAAAGAAAATACTTTATTAATTGATACAACAGGAGCAAAAGTCGGACAAATAAATGGTTTAACAATAATGAATATTGGTGACTATATGTTTGGAAAGCCCGTAAAAATAACAGCAACAACATATACTGGAAAAAATGGTGTAATAAATATTGAAAGAGAAGTTGATTTATCTGGCTCTACTCACTCAAAAGGTGTATATATTTTAAGTGGATACTTAGGTGAAAAATTTGCACAAGATATTCCCCTATCTCTTACAGCAAGTATATGTTTTGAGCAACTATATAATGGTGTTGATGGAGACAGTGCATCAAGTACAGAGCTATATGCAATTTTATCAAGTTTATCTGGAGTACCAATTAATCAATCATTTGCAGTTACTGGTTCAGTAAATCAAAAAGGCGAAATTCAACCAATCGGTGGTGTAAATGAAAAAATAGAAGGATTTTTCCAAATTTGTAAAATGCGTGGACTTGATGGAACTCATTCTGTTATGATTCCAATTCAAAATCAAAAGAATTTAAACCTATCAAACGAAGTAGTTGATGCTGTAAAAAATGGATTATTCCATATTTATGCTATAAGTACAATTGATGAAGGAATTGAACTTTTAACCGGTGTTCCAGCAGGAAAAAAAGATTCAAACGGAAACTTTCCAGCAGGTACAATAAATTATTTAGCTTATGAAAAATTAAAAAAATATGCTGATATAAAAATAGAAGAATAAAAAATTCAAGCCAAAAGGCTTGAATTTTTTATTAGTTATTTGATGCAACTTTAAAGTGCAAAAATTGCACTTTAAACATTGATATTGCACTTTAGATTGATAATCTGTAATTTCAATATTTACTGTAACCTATATTCTTTTGGCAAAATATAATATTAAGTTAATTACTAATCAATTTTTCCAGCCAGATTTCTTGCCATTTGCACTCCTGAGCATGATGCCATCATTAATCCTCTTGTCATTCCTCCGCCATCTCCTATTGAGTATAAGCCTCTTACACTTGATTCAAAATTGTTGTCTATTTCTAATTTATTACTGTAAAACTTAATTTCTGGAGCATATAGTAAATTATCCGGATTTGCAAATCCTTCAACTATTTTATCCATCTCTTTTATAAATTGCAAAATATCTGTCATAGTTCTGTAACCTATTGCAAATGTTATATCTCCTGGTACTGCTGATTTTAATGTTGGTACTACTGAATTTTTGTCTAATTCTTCTTGCCAAGTTCTTTTTCCTCTATTTATATCACCCAATCTTTGAACTATAACATTTCCATTTGCAAGCTCATTTAAATTTTTTGCTACATTTCTTCCATAATCAATTGGTTTATTAAATGGATATGTAAAATTATGTGATACTAAAATCGCTAAATTTGTATTTGTGCTTTTTTTCTCTTTATATGAGTGCCCATTTACTAAACTTAAATTATTATCATATACTTCTGATGAAACAAAACCACTTGGATTTTGACAAAATGTTCTTACTTTATCTTTGTATGGGTATGGATATCCAATAAATTTTCCTTCATACATATATTTATTTACATCTTTCATAACTGCATCTGGTAATTCATATCTTACACCTATATCAACACAACCAGATTTTGTTATAATATTGTGTTTATCACACATTTCAACAAGCCAGTTTGCGCCTTTTCTTCCTACTGCAATTATTACATTGTCAGAAAATAATTCTTGCTTTTTATTGCTTTTCTTATTTAAAACTTTTACTCCTTTTACTGAATTATTTTCAATTATTAAATCTTGAACTTCAGTTTCAAACATCATATTTATATTATTTTCTTCTAAATAATTTTCTAACTTTTTATATAATTCATGAGCTTTTTCTGTTCCTAAATGTCTTATTGGAATATTAATAAGATTAATTCCTTGTTTTTTAGATTTTTCCTTTATTACTTTTACTTCATCTTTAAAATTTACACCTTCTAATTTTTTATCAGCTCCAAATTTTAAGTAGATATCATCAGTATAATCAATTAATCTTTTAGTATTTTCAACACCTATATATTCTTGTAAAATTCCTCCAACATAAATATCATCATCTTCATCATTATATAATGATAATTTACCATCAGAAAATGCTCCTGCACCTGAAAATCCACTTGTTATATTACAATATGGTTGGCATTTAACACATTTTCCAACTTTTTCAATTGGACAATTTCTATTTTCAACTCTTTTTCCTTGGTCTATTAATAAAATATTTTTTGCTTTTTTTAATTGAATTAATTCATATGCGAAAAAAATTCCACTTGGACCCATTCCGATAACAATAGCATCATACTTTTCACTCATAAAATCATTCCTCTCATATTTGATTTTCCTAGCTCATTATATATGTTTACGTTTTCAAATTCAATATATACTTTATTTATATTTTAAATTTGAAGTCAAAAAAGTTGAACTTATTAAATATTTATAAGTTCAACTTTTTTCTATTATTATAAGTATTAAGATAAATTGCAATTTATCTTTTAATATGTGCTGTTATAATTGTGTAACTATATGAATTTATAGTAATTATTATATTTTCTATTTCACAATACCAATTCTTACCTTGTTTATATATATTGCAATTCTTATCTAAAACTTTATTTTTACAATACTCAACAACATCATTCGTATCTAATTTAAGGTTTTTCTTAATTCTATCAATACCCATTTCAGTAGTATGGACTTTATCTATATTATTAAGTAATATTTGCTTATCTTCCATAACTTAATCTCCTCAAAAAATTACTAATTCTTGTTACGATTATATAATAAAAGGTAGATAATTTCAACTGGTTATCTACCCAACTTATTGTAATT
>FR878313.1:3903-4542 GCA_000434335.1 Clostridium sp. CAG:492 | reverse complement strand
CATTTATCGCCTCCATTTTAACATATTTGTTTTTAGTATTCAATTGTTTTGAATTTTTTGTGTATGAATTTACACACTTAGAATTTTAAATTTTTGAATTAAATTTTTTTGATTTTTGTCAAATTTCTATGCTTAATATTAATATCATCATTTTTCCGTTTAGTCAATGCATTTTCCAAATAAACAAGGAAATTTCATTAAATATTTCAAAACAGTAATATTTCAAAAAACTCCTTTGCAAACTAAAAACTCATATATAATCATTGATAAGAGCATCAAAAAATACTGAGCTACAAATGCAGATTTTATTTTTACGCAAAACTTAAATTATAACAAAAAAGCGGACAATAATAACATTTTTTCATTTAAAACGTTTTTAGGAATCCTTTTCTTCAAAATCACAATCAATATTTTCATTTTTATTATTTCTTCTGCAAGTTTTATCCCTTTTTCATTTGATTCTAAGTATAACTTTGCAAAATCTGCTCCATATTCATCATATAAATATTTATAAAATAAACCATGCTGACTTGTTAATTTTGCTGTAGAATTTGCCGTTACTCCCATACATAATTTATCTTTTTCTAGTACAATCACATTTAATCCTTTTTGAGTTAATAAGTATGATGGTTATTGTTT
>FR878313.1:1107-3860 GCA_000434335.1 Clostridium sp. CAG:492 | reverse complement strand
CCTCCTATTACACAAACATCGGTCTTTTCAACTTTTTCCAATGTCTGATAATTCGTTTTCTTTGTACCTGAAATCCATAATGACTCTTCCAAAGTAATTCCTCCCTATTAAAATATTTAATTTTATTATTCCTTAATATGGGGAAACTATTACCACTTTATTACAATAATTTGTTTCTTTTTTCTACCTTTACACCTCAGACAAATTATGATATATTTAAACAAAAATTTTAGACACATATGAGAATTTATGCTTTTTCCATGATAATTGAAAAAGCAAGGAAGGAATGAAATTTTTTATGAATAAATCTATTGAATTACTTTCACCTGCTGGTGATTTTGATTGTTTAAAAGCTGCTGTCCAAAATGGTGCAGATAGCGTATACTTTGGTGCAGATATGTTTAGTGCTAGAGCTTCGGCTACAAACTTTTCACTTGATAATTTGCAAGAAGCTATTACATATGCCAAACTAAGAAATGTTCATACACATTTAACATTAAATACTTTAATTAAGAATAATGAACTAAGTGATGCAATTTCAATAGCCAAAATTGCATACGAGTATGGAATTGATGCAATAATTGTTCAAGATTTAGGTCTTGCAAATTACTTAATACATAACTTTCCAGATTTACCAATACATGCAAGCACTCAAATGACAATTTATAATTTAGAAGGAGCATTACTTGCAGAAAAGTTAGGTTTTTCAAGAGCTGTGCTTTCAAGAGAATTATCAATTTCTGAAATAGAATATATATGTAAAAACTCTAACATTGAAATAGAAACATTCATTCATGGAGCCTTATGTATATCATATTCTGGTCAATGTTTATTTTCTAGTATGATTGGTGGTAGATCAGGTAATCGTGGAAAATGTGCCCAACCTTGTAGACTTCCATATAGTTTAATAAAATCTGAACCTAATTCAAATTACAAAGAAACATTAGATTCTGGATATTTACTAAGTACAAGAGATGTTTGTGGACTAGACTTTATTCCGAAATTAATAAAAGCAGGAGTTAAATGTTTCAAAATAGAAGGAAGAATGAAAACTCCAGAATATGTTGCTGCTGTTACAAAAATATATCGAAAATATATCGATTTAGCTTTATCTGGAAAACCATATATTGTAGATTATGCAGACAAAAAAATACTAATGCAAGTATTTAATAGAGGTGGATTTTCTTCTGGTCATTTAGAAAATGAATATAATAAAGATTTAGTATTTACAGAAAAGCCAAATAATATGGGATTATTACTTGGTACCGTAAAGAAATTTAATCCTGAAAAAGGTCATATTGATATATCTGCAAACGAAATATTGTCAATTGGAGATACAATAAGCTTAGAAAAAGAATCTGGTACATATACGATTTCTGAATTAATGGTTGGTAATAGTAATATAGAAGAATCTCTACCTTTTCAACCTGTTACAATTGGAAGAATGAAAGGAAATATATCTGTTGGAGATAAAGTTTATAAAATGTCTAGTAAAGAGCTAACTAGAATTTCTTTAGATAGTATAAACAAAGAAAACATAAAAAAAGGTTTTGATTGTATTCTAAAAATAAAAAAAGATGAACCAATTACAATGACTGTTATTAATACAACTGATGACCCTGATGATGTATTTAGTAATATATATTTTACAATTACATCTCCTGTAAAACCAATTGCAGCAATAAATGCCCCTATTACTTATGAAAGAGTTATAAGTCAAATTACCAAAACTAAAAACACACCATTTTATTTTGAACATATCGAAATAGATTTAGATGATAATATATTTATCCCTTCAATTGGTTGTTTAAATGAATTACGAAGAACTGCACTTGAAAAAATTGAAACAGTTGCTCAAAATAGATTTTCAAGAGAATTACATACTGATCTTTTGCCTATTTCTTTTAACAATAATGATGGTTCAAAGAAAGTGAAAAAAAGTGTAGCAGTTTTATTTAATAATTTTAATAGGTATTTTGATTACTCTTTGTTAGAAAAAGTTGATAAAATATATATTCCATATAAATATTTTATAGATGCAAACTATTTTGATGTATTAAAAACATTAACAAAAAAAATCAATACATACATATATTTACCAACTGTTTCAAAAAACTTTATGAAATACAATTTTGATAAAATTTTGTCTAACTTTTCTAAAATAAAAGGATTTGTTTTATCAAATATTTCACATTTAAAATTATTAGAAAAGTATTCAGATAAATATGAATTTATTGCTAATTATACTTTTAATATTTTTAATGATTTAACATTAAATGACTTACAAAAATATGGAATATCTACATGCACATTGTCACCAGAGCTAAGTAAAAATTCTTTGCTTGCTTTATCAGACAAATTTCAAAAAGAATTAATAGTTTATGGTAATATACCAGTAATGAATTCAAATTACTGTCTACTTGGAAAATCAAATAAATGTTACTTAAAATGTTCAAAACATTGTAAAGATTATTCGGATTTTTATTTAAAAGATAGATTAGGACTAGAATTTAAATTACAAGTTGAAAATGGAATAACAACAATATATAACTCAAAAATTACAAGTATAGACTCAACTGATTTAAATGTAACATCTGTTAGATTAGACTTTTTAGATGAATCTTTATCTGATATTAACACAATTATAAAAAGCACAAAACAAGGCACTAGATTAGAAGGTGAAAATTATACAAATGGAAATTTAAACAGAGAGGTTTAATCTCTAATGTGAGGCAATGGTGGGTTGTCAATGG
>FR878313.1:0-950 GCA_000434335.1 Clostridium sp. CAG:492 | reverse complement strand
TTGACAACCATTGACAACCATTGACAACCCACCATTGCCTCACCGTTAACACACTTTAAGATTGGAGAAATTATGGATTTAAGATATGTTGTTAAAGAAAATGATTGCTATACAAATGTAAAAGAAGTTTTAAAAGCTTATTTTCATATTTCTGATAGGCTTTTGCTTAAATTGAAAAATAGTAAAAATATTTTTTTAAATGATGACCCCACTTATGTTTCAAAATCTATAAAAACTAATGATGTAGTTATTGCCAGAATTGATTTTATTGAGGATAGCAGTAATATTGTTCCTGTCAAAATGGATTTGGATATTTTATATGAAGATGAATATTATTTGGTAATTAATAAACCTCCTCATTTACCAGTTCACCCATCTATGTTGCATTATGAAAATAGTTTGTCTAATGGTATTAAATATTATTTTGATTCTATTGGACTAAAAAAGAAAATTAGACCTGTTATTCGTCTTGATAAAGATACTTCTGGAATTGTTATTTTTGCCAAAAATGAATATATTCAAGAATGTCTTATTTCACAAATGAAATCCAAGAATTTTCAAAAAGAATATATTGCAATTTGCTCTGGAATATTTGATAATAAAAAAGGAACTGTTAATTTACCTATTGGACGAAAAGATGGAAGCATAATTGAGAGATGCATTAAATCAGATGGTGATACTGCAATAACTCATTATGAAGTTACCTCAGAGCATTCAAATTATTCTGTTGTAAAGTGTTTACTTGAAACTGGTAGAACACATCAAATACGAGTACATATGTCTGCTATTGGTCATTATATTCTAGGGGATACTCTTTATGGAGAGCAAGATTCTAAATTTGAAAGACAGTTATTACATGCATATAAAATAAAATTTATACACCCTATTAAAAATACGCCTGTTGAATATATTGCAAATATTC
This sequence comes from Clostridium sp. CAG:492, assembly GCA_000434335.1. GTDB lineage: Bacteria > Bacillota > Clostridia > TANB77 > CAG-508 > CAG-492. The sequence goes on along the minus strand of FR878313.1, from coordinate 28 downwards.
CAGATGATATTGCTAATTTAATTTAAAT
>FR878312.1:278-956 GCA_000434335.1 Clostridium sp. CAG:492 | reverse complement strand
TAAACAACGTAGCCGAAAACAAACTAGCCCCAGGAACAGAAGGTTCATTCGACTTAAACCTAGATGCAACAGGAAGTGAAGTAGCAATAGACTACAATATAAAATTAGCAGTAACAGAAAAGCCAACAAACCTAAGATTTTACACAGACAGTAGCTATACAAAGGAAATAGCTTCAACAGACGGAGTAATGAATGTATCAGGAGTAATGTCATTAGAAGAAGTAAAAACAATACAAACAAAAACAATCTACTGGAAATGGGCATATCAAACAGGAACAGCAGCAAACGACATAGTAGCAAATGATAAAATAGATACAGCAGATAGCAAAAAAAGCGTAACAATGACAATAACAGTAACAGGAACACAAAGAAATCCAAGCCAAGGAGAAGTAACTGCAATTGATGAGTTACAAGTAGGAGATGTAATAAATTACAATCCAAGTGGAACATATAACTGGAACAAAGAATATGCAACATCAAGTGACACAGGAACACAAACATTAAGTAGTAGCACAGGAGAAAGTTTCAATGTAAGCCAATGGAAAGTATTAAGCATAGATAAATCAACAGGAAAAATAGAAATGGTACCAGCAACAATACCAAGTGGAACAGTAACATTGCAAGGAGCACAAGGATATAACAATGCAGTAAAATTATTAAATGATGCGTGTAGCAATT
>FR878312.1:0-118 GCA_000434335.1 Clostridium sp. CAG:492 | reverse complement strand
ATATGGAAATCAAAAGAATATTCCAGATAATGTAAATAATTATTATCCTATTATATATATAAAAGAGAAAAATAGTGTAATAAACGGTACAGAAACATCAAGTGGATGGAACAGGAGT
>FR878311.1:10365-12419 GCA_000434335.1 Clostridium sp. CAG:492 | reverse complement strand
ATTATTTTAATTCTACAACAGTCACACCAGTTTCACCTTCACCGAAGGTTCCTAGTCTAAATGATTTTACATGTGAGTTTGTCTTCAAAAAATTGTGGATTCCTTGGCGTAATTTTCCTGTCCCTTTTCCGTGAACTATTCTAACTGTTGATAAATTTGCTAGGGCAGAGTCATCTAAAAATTTATCTACTACAAAAATTGCTTCTTCAACTGTTTCACCAATTACGTTTATTTCAGTAACAGCTGTTTTACTTTTTAATTTGTTATTGAAATTTCTACTGCTAAAGCTTTTTTGTTTATTATTAGATTTTTGAGTATTATTTTTTATTGCAACTAATTTATCTGTTTTTACTGTCATTTTCATGCTACCAATTTGAACTTGAACTTCATTTGATTTATTTGGTAAAGTAAGAACAGTTCCATTTTGGTTTAATGTTTTTACTAGTACGGTCATTCCAATAGTTACATTTTCTAATGTAGTAGATGGCTCTGATAGATTGTTTGGAGTTGTAGATGAGTTGTTATTTTTTATATTCTCATTAAGTTTATTTCTTATAGAATTGGCTTTTTTTAGAGCTTGGGCATCTGCATTATTATAAAGTTCGTTTAAACTTGATATAATAGAATTAGCTTCTTTTTTTGTATTTAGCAGAATTTCGCGGGCTTGCATTTTAGCTTTTTCAATAATATCATTTTCTTTTGTTGATAATTGCGTGTTTTTATTGTCAAAATTTTTTCTTAAAAGTTCTATTTGATTAGAATTTTGTTTTATTTTATCTTTTTCTTTCTCGATTTCAACTTTATCATCATAAATATTTTTTATAAGTTCTTCAACACTAATGTGTTCATCATTCATAAGCTCTTCTGCTCTTGTTAGTATAGAATCTGGCATTCCAAGTCGTTTGGTTATTGCAAAAGCATTGCTTTTTCCAGGAACACCAACAAGTAATTTATATGTAGGTTTTAAATTTTCAATATCAAATTCAGAGCTTGCATTTTCGAATCCATCTGTAACAAGTGCATAATTTTTTATTTCTTGATAATGTGTTGTGGCAAGTGATAAGGCTCCTAATTTGTGAAAATATTCCAATATACTAATTGCCAAGTTAGCACCTTGAATAGGGTCTGTTCCAGCGCCCAATTCATCTACTAGTATAAGACTTTTTGATGTTGCTTGTTTATAAATTTCAATGATATTTAACATATGTGAAGAAAAAGTACTTAAGGATTCTTGAATACTTTGTTCATCACCAATATCTGCAAATATATTATCAAAAACGTATAAACTACTACAATCTTTTGCAGGTATATGTAATCCTAAGTAAGCCATTAAACATAATAATCCAACTGTTTTTAAAGTAACAGTTTTTCCACCAGTATTTGGTCCTGTAATAATTAAAGATGTATATTTATTTCCAATTTCAACATCAATAGGAACAACAACTTTTTCATCAATAAGTGGATGACGAGCTTCTTTGAAATCGATAAATTTTTCTTCGTTTATAATAGGTTCTACACATTTAAATTTATTAGAGAATTTTGCTTTAGCAAAAATTAAATCCAAATTTGCAATAGAATTTAGTGAAATTTCTATATTATTTACAATTGGAATTAGAGAATCAGATAGATTTTTTAAAATTCTTTCAATTTCAACATTTTCTTCTAATTGTAAATTATGTGCTTGATTATTCAATTCAAAAATTGAAATAGGCTCTATAAATACTGTAGAACCGCTGTATGATATATCGTGAACAAAGCCTTTTACATTATCTTTATATTCAACTTTAACAGGGATAACATATCTATCATTTCTAATTGTAACTATGGGATCCATTATAAATTTTGAATATGTTGATGAATGGATAAATTTATTTAAATTTTCTTTTATAGAAGATTCTAAATTTCTTCTTTTTCTACGCAAATTACTAAGAGCAGAGGAAGCCTCATCTGCAACAGTTGACTCATCCAATATAGATTTAAAAATATTATTTTCTAAATCTATATTTGTATATAAATTATCGAAATAGTTTTCAATAGAATCATATTTAGATGTA
>FR878311.1:9526-10310 GCA_000434335.1 Clostridium sp. CAG:492 | reverse complement strand
AGATTTTGAGTTTCGCGAAATTTTTAAAATATGACCAACTTTCAATAAATTTCCACAAGAAAGAGCCATATTACTTTTCAATAATTTTGATATTTGGCTAAAATCTTGAACGTCAGCAATTGGTGGATTGCTGTTTTGAGCGATTAAATTTTTTGCTTGTGTCGTTTCAGATAGTAAATGCTTAACAATTAATTTATTACTAGAAGGTTCAATGTTATGCAAAAGTTGTTTCCCAATTTCTGTAACGCAATAAGATTCAAGAACATCTATTATTTTATTTAATTCTAATTTTTTTATATATTTTTCGTTCATAAGAATAATTCAAATCCTTTCTAAAACACAATAATATAATTTAATATAGCACAATTTTAAAGAAAAATAAATGAAATGTTTGTTTTTTTGTGATATAATCCGTTCAATAATTATAAAAAAAATTTTAATTAATTAAAAGGAGAATGAAGAAAAATGAAACTTAATATAGTAATGTGTGAACCAGAAATACCACAAAATACAGGAAATATAGCAAGAACTTGTGCAATAACAGGAGCAAAATTGCATCTAATACATCCGTTAGGATTCAAAATAGATGATAAAAGCCTAAAAAGATCTGGATTAGATTATTGGGATAAATTAGATATAGAGGAACATGATTCACTTCAATCTTTTTTGAATAAATATAAGCCAGAAGAAAATAATATGTTTTTTGCAAGTACAAAAGCAACACATTGTTATTCAGATGTTGATTATTCAAAATTTGACGAAGTATTTGTACTATACGGCAAAG
>FR878311.1:9342-9469 GCA_000434335.1 Clostridium sp. CAG:492 | reverse complement strand
CCAGAAGATTTATTACAAAAATATATAGAAAATACAATAAGGATTCCAATGAGAAATACATTAAGGTCACTAAACTTATCAAATTCAGTAGCAATTATAACTTATGAAATATTAAGACAAATAAATT
>FR878311.1:0-9201 GCA_000434335.1 Clostridium sp. CAG:492 | reverse complement strand
AAAGTGGAATAAAATTCCAAAAAATGCTTGATTTTTCTTGTAATAAAGGGTATAATATTAATGCAATATAAAAAAACAGAAGAGTGGGAACAAATCCCACTCTTTAATTGTAATAAAGGAGGATTTTATATTGGCAAATATAGAAGAAAAAGTAGAAAATAGTATATCTAAAATAATTGAAAATTTAGGATATAAGATATATGATGTGCAATATGCAAAGGAAGGCAAAGATTATTTTTTGAGAATCTTTATAGAAAAAGAAAATGGAGAAATTACATTAGATGATTGTGAAAATGTAAATAATGCAATTACAGACATTTTAGATAAAGATGATTACATTAAAGAGCAATATTTTCTAGAAGTATCATCAACTGGTGTTGAAAAGATGATACGAAAAGATAAACATTTAAAGGAAAATATTGGAGAATATATAACAATAAAACTTTTCAAACCAATAAACAATTTTAAAGAATATGTAGGAAAGTTAAAAAGTTTTGATGACCAAACAATAACAATTGAAGTAGAAAATGAAGAATTAAATATAGAGCGAAAAAATATATCATTAATAAAAAAATATTATGATTGGAATGTTTAAAAGGAGGATATTGAAATGAAGGGTGAAACAAAACAAAATAAAAGTATAAATATTGATAGTAAAGAGCTAGTAATAGCTTTAAATGAATTGGAAAAAGAAAAAGGTATAAAAAAAGATTATATGTTAGAATCTATTGAAACAGCATTAGTTACAGCATATAAAAGAAATTATGATTCAAATGCTGACAATGTAAAAGTTACAATGCATCCAGAAAGTGGAGAAATACATGTAATTGCTGAAATGGAAGTTGTGGAAACCGTTGAACATGATAAAACACAAATTAATTTAGAGGATGCAAAAAAAGTTAATAAAAATTTGGAAGTAGGAGATACAGCTCAAGTTGAAATTATACCAAGAAATTTTGGTAGAATAGCAGCTCAAACAGCTAAACAAGTTATTATACAAAAAATAAGAGAAGCTTCAAGAAATGTATTATTTGATGAATTCAGTGAAAGAAAAGGTGAGATAATCTCTGGATTAGTTCAAAAGGCTGATGGTGGAATTGTAGTAGTTGATTTAGGTAAACTAGAAGGTGTTATGCCTTTAAAAGAACAAATTCCTACAGAAAAATACAAGGTAAATGATAAAATTAGAGCTTGTGTTATGGATGTGGAAAGAGGAGTTAAAGGTGCACCACAAGTTATTATATCAAGAGCAAGTTCTGATTTTGTAAGAAAATTATTTGAACTTGAAATTCCAGAAATATATGAAGGTGTTATTGAAATAAAAAGTGTTTCAAGAGATCCAGGAAGCAGAAGTAAAGTTGCTGTATATTCTCCAAATGAAAATATTGATCCAGTTGGCTCTTGCGTAGGTCAAAAAGGAATAAGAATTCAAAATATAATTAATGAATTAAATGGAGAAAAAATTGATGTAATAGAATGGAATGCAGATCCATCAATTTATATATCTGCAGCATTATTACCAGCACAAGTTTTAGCTGTAGATATTAAAGATGAAGAAAGATTTGCTCAAGTAATAGTTCCAGATGATCAATTATCATTAGCAATAGGAAAATCTGGTCAAAATGTTAGATTAGCTGCAAAGTTAACTAATTGGAAAATTGATATAAAAAGTGAGTCTCAATTTAGAAAAATGATTGAAGAATCAAATAATCAAGAAGAAACTGCAGAAGAAGTTTCAGAAGAATCATCAGAGCAAGTTGAAGAATAATTAATATAAAAAATATGTTTGAATACAATGGGAAGTGATAATTTGAAAAAAATACCACAAAGAACATGCATTGGATGTAATGTTCAAAAAAATAAAAGTGATTTAATTAGAATAGTAATGAATAAAGAAGGCAACATAAGCATTGATAAGACAGGCAAAGCAAATGGTAGAGGGGCATACATTTGCAATAACATAGAGTGTTTAGAAAAAGCAATTAAATCAAAAAAATTGGAAAGAAGTTTTGAAAGAAAGATAGATGATACAATTTATAATTCTTTAAGAAATGAAATCATAGACAAAAATTAATATTATGGGGGTGAAATTTATTGGCTAAGATTAAAATTCATGAAATCGCTAAAAAGATAGGTCTAACCAGTAAGGAAATAATAGAAAAGGCTAATGAACTGGGAATTAATGTCAAAAGTCATTTAAGCTCTATTGAAGAAGAACAAGCTGAAAAAATAGAAAAAAGCTTTGCTAATAAAAAAGAAAGTAAGAAAAATGACAAAGATAAAAATCAAGGCAAAGAAAAGAGCAAAAGTAAAGATGATAAAAAAGACTCTAGCAAAGATAAAAAAAAGCAACAAGAAACTCCAGTAATCATTAGAAGAGAAGTTATTGTTTCTGAGGCTGAACCTGAGGAAAAGTCAAACAAAAAGCAAGAGAATAAAAACAATATTGGTTTTGTAGAAAGAAATAAAAATAAAAATTATAATATTGTTTATAGAAATAAACAACAAAAACCTCTTACAGTAAGTGAATTATTTGGAATTAAAGATAAAAAGAAAGAAGAAGAGGAAAGAAGAAAAGCTGAAGAAGAAAAGAAAAAAGCTGAAGAGGCCCAAAGATTATTAGAAGAGCAAAAAAGAGCAGAAGAGCAAAAAAAGGCTGAATTACAAAAACAAATGGAAGCTCAAAAACAAGAAGAATTAAAAATTGCTAATGAAAAAAATGTAGGAGAGAAGAATATTATAAAGGAGAAAACTGAAAAGGCTGAAAATAAGAATATGGATGTAACAGTTAAAAAAGAATTTAGTAAAAACGAAAATAATTACGATAGAAGAAATAATATGAACAATAGACGTAATAACGAAGATAATAAATTTAATAACGAAAATAGAGAAAATAGATATAACGGAAATAATAGATATAATAATAGAAATAATAGTGATTATAGAAACAATGACAATAGAAACAACAATGGATATAGCAATAACAGATATAATAAAAACGATAGATATAATAATGGTAATAACAACAATGACAGATACAACAATAACAATGGTGATAGAAGATTTAATAATAGAAATGGCAACCAACAAAATAATAGAAATAATAATGGATATAATAATGGTGGTTACAATAATAGATATAATAATAACAACAATAGAAATGGTAATAGACCTCTTGATGAAAAAGGAATTGATAAGAACATTAAGAATATAATGTCAACTGAAATTGTAGAGAAAGAATCTCAAAGAGATTATACAAGTAAATCTATTGACAAAGCTAAACAAAACAAATTTGAGGAATCTAAAGCTAATAATAAAAAGCCAGCTAAATCAAGAAGACAAGATAGATTTTCTGAAATTGATGATGGTAAATTAAAGGACTTAAAACAAGTTGATAGATTATCTCATATGTTTGATGAGCAAGATGGTGGAATGCTTGATTATTATGATTTAAGTAATGATAGAGGAAAAAGAAATAAGAAAAAGAATAATAATAAAAATGAAAAAGAAAAAAGTAAGCAAAAAATATTCCAATTAACAGAAATTACAATTCCAGAAACTATTACTGTTAAGGATTTAGCAGCAGAGCTTAAAAAGACAAGTGGAGAAGTTATTACTAAATTAATGGGACTTGGAATTATGGCTACTATTAACAACGAATTAGATTTTGATACAGCATTTTTAGTTGCTGGAGAATTTGGAGTAACAGCAAATAAAAAGAAAGTTGTTAATGAAGAAGATGTTTTATTTGATGAGTCAGAAGACAAAGCAGAGGACTTAAAACCACGTCCACCAGTAGTTGTTGTTATGGGTCACGTTGATCATGGTAAAACATCACTATTAGATACTATTAGAAAAACAAATGTAATTGAAGGAGAAGCTGGTGGTATTACACAACATATTGGTGCATACAAAGTAAATGTAAATGGTAGAGAAATAACATTCTTAGATACACCAGGTCACGAAGCATTTACAAGTATGAGAGCAAGAGGTGCTCAAATTACTGATATAGCAATCCTTGTTGTTGCAGCTGATGATGGTGTTATGCCTCAAACTGTAGAAGCTATAAAACACGCTAAAGCAGCCGAAATTCCAATTATTGTTGCTGTTAATAAAATTGATTTACCAAATGCTAATATTGAAAAAATAAAACAAGATTTAATGCAATATGATTTAGTTTCTGAAGAATGGGGAGGAGATACAATATTTGTACCTATCTCTGCAAAGAAAGGTCTAAACATTAATAATTTACTTGAAATGGTATTGTTAGTTGCAGATATGAAAGAGCTAAAAGCAAATCCAAATAAACAATCAAAAGGTGCAGTTATTGAAGCAAGACTTGATAAATCTAAAGGTCCAATCGCATCAGTTCTTGTACAACGTGGTACTTTAAATGTTGGTGATACAATTGTTGTTGGAACTTCTATAGGTAGAATAAGAGCAATGAAAAATGATAAAGGTCAAAGTGTTAAAGCTGCTGGACCATCAACACCTGTTGAAATAATGGGATTAACTGATTTACCAGAAGCAGGAGATACTTTCTATGAAGTTAAAAATGAAAAAATGGCTAAACATTTAATTGAAAAGAGAAAACTAAAAGAAAGAGAAAAACATTTAAATAACAATAATGTTGTTACTTTAAATAATCTATTTGAAAAAATGGCTAGTGAAGATTTAAAACAATTAAATTTAATTGTAAAAGCAGATGTTCAAGGTTCTGCAGAAGCTATTAAACAATCATTAGAAAAATTATCAAATGATGAAGTTAAAGTAAAAGTTATACATTCTGTTGCTGGAGCTGTAAACGAATCTGATGTTCAACTTGCAAAGGCTGCAGAAGCAATAATTATAGCATTTAATGTTCGTCCTGTTGGTTCAGCAAAAGAAGTTGCTGAAAAAGAAGGTGTTGAAATTAAACAATATTCAGTTATTTATAAAGCTTTAGAAGATGTAGAAGCTGCTATGAAAGGTCTATTAGATCCAATTTATGAAGAAAAAGTAATTGGTAATGCATTAGTAAGACAAACATTTAAAGTATCAGGAGTTGGAACAATTGCTGGATGTTTTGTTACTGATGGAAAAATAGAAAGAAATGCGGGAGTTAGAGTAATTCGTGATTCAGTTGTTATTCACGAAGGTAAATTAGTTTCTTTAAAGAGATTTAAAGATGATGTTAAAGAAGTTACAAAAGGATTTGAATGTGGTTGTCAAATTGAAAATTACAATGATTTAAAAGAAAATGATGTAATTGAATTCTTTGTAATGGAAGAAGTTAAAAGATAATTAAAACGAAAGGAAGATAAGTTTATGGCAAAAAATGATACTAGACTAAATAGAATTAATGAAGAGCTTAAAAAAGAAATTAGTCATGTTTTGACTTTCGAACTTAAAAATCCAAATGTTACAGGATTATTAAGTGTTACAAGAGCTAAAATAACACCTGATTTAAAATATGCTAAAGTTTATGTAAGTGTATTAAATTCTAAAAATCTAGAAAAAACAATGCAAGGTTTAAAAGATTCAGCAGGTTTTATAAGAAGCAAAGTAGCCAAAACTGTTAATTTAAGAATAACACCAGAGCTAATTTTTGAATTAGATGATTCAATGGAATATGGTGCTAAAATCGATAATATACTTAAAGAAATAAAAGGTGAACAATAATAAGAATTTATATAAGTAAAAGATAAGTCTGTCAGTGGGGACGAAGTTAATTAACAATATTGTTAACACTGACACTTACTAACAATGCACCTGAATTTCAGAAAGGATTGATATAATGAGTACTTTAGATAAAATATTTGAAGAGATAAATAAAGCAGAATCAATAGTAATATTAACACATGAAAATCCTGATGGAGATGCTGTTGGAACAAGTTTAGCTTTATATAATGCACTAAAACTATACGGAAAAAATAATGTTGATGTTATAATTCCAGAATGCCCAAAAACATTTAATTTTTTACCAGGTTCGAGTGAAGTAAAAAAAGAAAGTAATGTTGAAAATTATGATTTAGCAATTGCTGTTGATTGTGCTTCATTTGATATGTTAAATGGTCTATCAAAGAAATTTGAAAATGCTACTACTACAGTTGTTATTGATCATCATGGAACTAATAATATGTTTGGAGATTATAATTTTGTTAATCCAGATGCACCAGCCTGTGCGGAAGTTATGATTGTTGCACTTAGTGCATTTAAATTGGAAATTAATAAAGAAATTGGAACATGTTTATTAGTAGGTATAATAACAGACACAGGTGGATTTAAATATCAAGGTGTAACAGCTGAGACATTTGAATTTGTAGCTGGATTATTAAGAAAAGGTGTTAATGTTTCAGATACGTACAGAAAAGTTCTTCAAGTTAAAACTAAATCTGCTTTTGAGTTAACAAGAGCTGCAAATAATAGAATTGAATTTTTTGAAGATGGTAAAATTGCATATACATATGTAACTTTAGAAGATTATGAAAAATTTAATGCTGTTGCTGGAGACCATGAAGGAATTGTTGACATAGGTAGAGATATCGAAGGTGTTGAAGTTTCTATATTTATTAGAGAAATTAAGGGAAAAGGATTAAAAGTTTCTTTACGCTCTAATGATAAAGTTAATGTTGACGAAATAGCTTTATTGTATGGAGGAGGAGGTCATCCTAAGGCAGCTGGATTTTCTATTAATGATGATTTGGAATCTGTTAAACAAAGAGTTATTGCTGAAGCTAAAAGATATTTATAAAAGATAATTTGGGCGAATTCAATTCGCCCTTTTTATGATTATAATTTTATTTTGAAATATTTTATAAATACAGTAAATTATAATAATTTAAATTTTTAAGGGAGTTTTTTATGGATGGAATTATTATTGTGGACAAGTCAAAGGAATTTACTTCTAATGACGTTGTTAACAAAGTGAAAAAAATTTTAAATGTAAAAGTTGGACACACAGGAACTTTAGATCCTAATGCTACTGGAGTGTTACCTTTACTTTTGGGGAAAGGTACTAAGTTTTCTAAATACTTAATTAATCACGATAAATGCTATATTGCTACTTTAAAGTTAGGAATTAAAACTAGTACTGCTGATGTTGAAGGAGATATAATTGAGGAAAAAGATGTGGATGATAATATTTTTAATAAAGAATATTTATCTGAAAAATTAAATTGTTTTGTTGGAAATCTTGTTCAAACACCTCCTATATATTCGGCAATAAAGGTCAAAGGAAAGAAATTATATGAATATGCTAGAAATAATATTGAAGTTGATATTCCAAAAAGAAATATTGAAATTTATTCTATAAAGCTGATTGATTTTTGTAAAAAGGACAAGACTATTGTATTTGAAGTTGAATGTTCTAAGGGTACATATATTAGATCATTATGTGAAGATATTGCTGAAAAACTGGGGACTATTGGTTATATGAAAGAGCTTAGAAGAACAAGAGTTGGAGAATTCAGTATAAATGAGGCTGTAACAATTGATGATATTGGAAATAATAAGGATAATGAAAATTGGATAAAAAATAAAGTTATATCTTTAGAAAAATTATTGAAAGAGAATGAATGTATTAATTTAGATAAAGAATTAGTTCAAAAGTTTTTCAATGGTGTAAAATTAAAATATAATGGTCTAGATGGAATTTATAAAATTTATTTTAACAATGAATTTTTAGGAACAGGAGTAGTTAAAGAAAAATCTTTAAAAAGAGATATTATAGTTATTAGTGAAAAGTATTAGATATATTGAAAGAAGGGAAAAATATGTGGGGAGCAGTAATTGGAGATTTAGCTGGTTCAGTTTATGAATTTGAACAATTAAAAGGAATAAAAAGTATAAAAACAAATGAAATAATACCAAATAATGCCTTTTTTAGCGATGATACTATATTAACTATGGCTATAGCTGAAGCAGTTCAAACAGATATGAATTATGAAGAACATTTAAAAAAATATGGAAAATTATATAGAAATTATAAACCTGATATAAAACCATATTTTAATGGAAGTTTTTCACCAGGATTTTTAAAGTGGTGTGATGCTGATGAAAGAGGGACAAGCATAGGTAATGGAGCAATGATGCGTATTTCTCCGATTGGATTTTCATTTGATAATGAAATTGATGTGAAGAAAAATGCTAGATTAGCAACAGTTCCATCACATGATTCAAAAGAGGCAATAGTATATTCGACACTGATAGCATTAATTATATTTTATGCCAAAAATAAAGTACCAAAGGATGAAATTTTAAAAAAATTAAATATAAAATTGAAATGTGAATCATTTAAAAAGTTTAATACAACATGTAGTCAAACATTTGATAATTGTGTATGGTCTGCATTTAATAGTAATAGTTTTGAAGAAAGCATAAAAAAAATTCTATCTTTTGGAGGTGACACAGATACAAATGCTTGTATTGTAGGTTCAATTGCAGAAGCTTTATATGGAATTGATGAAAGTCTAATTATAAAAGCTAAGCAATATATTCCAACTAATTTTATAGGAATTCTAGAAAAAGAATATGCACGTGTGAAGGGGTTTGATAGATAAATTATATATTTTGTGTGGCGAAATTAGTTACATAATTATAAAATAAAAATAGCAGATTACAATTCTGCTATTTTTGCAATTCACGATAATTATTTCCCCATTGAACCATAGAATATAAAACAGGCTCTAAACTCCATCCAGTTTCCGTAAGCGAATACTCAACTCTTGGTGGTACTTCAGCAAAAGCTTCGCGGTGGACCAAACCAGATTTTTCCATATCTCTTAAATTATTTGTAAGAACTTTTTGGCTAATTCCATTAAGTGATTTTCTAAGCTCTCCAAATCTTCTTGTACCAGTTAATAAATCTCTGATAATTAAAATTTTCCATTTATCTCCAATAAGTCCCATTGTAATTTCGACAGGACAAGTAGGTAATTCTTGCTTCATAATAAATCAACTCCAATTTTAAAAGAAATTATAACAAAATATAAGTGATATGTAAACAGTAAGAAAAAACAATAATAGTTCCAATTAGAATATAATATTTTAAAAATATATGTGTAATAAAAATATAAAAAAATTTTGTATCGCAAAGCATGCTAAAATTCTTAAAAGTTACTTTTTGGTAACTATGTAACAAAAAAGTGCCTACTTTACAAAGTAAAAAACGGTAAGTAAAATAATTATAGAAATTGAAAATAGAGTAGCTACTAAATTGAA
>FR878310.1:1134-1313 GCA_000434335.1 Clostridium sp. CAG:492 | reverse complement strand
GGAGGTAAAAAATGAAATATAATGCAGGAAAATATGATATTGCAGTAATTGGAGCAGGTCATGCAGGTTGTGAAGCAGCATTAGCTGCAGCAAGAATGGGTATGAAAACATTAATGTTTTCAATTAGTTTGGAGGCAGTTGCAAATATGCCTTGTAATCCACATATTGGAGGAAGTTCT
>FR878310.1:848-1025 GCA_000434335.1 Clostridium sp. CAG:492 | reverse complement strand
TTAAAAATGTTAAATACATCAAAAGGACCAGCTGTGTATTCATTAAGAGCACAGGCTGATAGAAAAAAATATCAAGCTGAAATGAAACATACATTGGAAAGACAAGAAAATTTGTATTTAAAACAAGCTGAAATTGTTAATATAACATTAGAAAATGGAAAAGTTAAGTCAATAGAA
>FR878310.1:0-733 GCA_000434335.1 Clostridium sp. CAG:492 | reverse complement strand
GAAACATCATTTGAAAGTGGCCCAGATGGCGTATTTCCAGCTAATAAGCTATCTGAATGTTTAAAAAGTTTAGGAGTTAATTTAGTTAGATTTAAAACTGGAACACCAGCTAGAATTAACAGAAAAAGTATTGATTTTTCTAAAATGGAAATACAAGAAGGTCAAAAAGATATAGAAGCATTTTCTTTAGAAGATGAAATTGATAAAAATAAAGAACAATTGCCTTGTTATTTAACATATACTAATCAAAAAACACACGATATTATAAGGGCAAACCTACATAGATCACCATTATATGCAGGAAAAATTGAAGGTACAGGACCAAGATATTGTCCATCTATAGAAGACAAAGTTGTTAGATTTAGTGATAAAGAAAGACATCAAGTATTTATTGAACCAATGGGAGAAAATACTGATGAAATGTATGTACAAGGAATGAGCTCCTCATTGCCAGAAGATGTTCAAATCGCTATGTATAGAACATTGCCAGGCCTTGAAAATGCTGAATTTACAAGACCTGCATATGCAATTGAATATGATTGTATAGACCCAGCAGATTTAAAATTATCATTAGAGTATAAAAAAATTGAAAATTTATTTTTTGCAGGTCAAGCAAATGGTACATCTGGGTATGAAGAAGCTGCATCACAAGGATTAATTGCAGGAATTAATGCTGCACTTAAATTAAAGGGAAAAGAGCCAGTAATATTAGATAGATCACAAGCCTATATAG
>FR878309.1:893-1125 GCA_000434335.1 Clostridium sp. CAG:492 | reverse complement strand
CCTAATTACAAAGACGCTTATAATGCCTCAGCAAAAACATATGACTTTTCAACATTTTTTCCACAAATAAAATCATATATATCAAATGCAGATATAGCTGTTGGAAACTTAGAAACAACGTTTGCTGGAGGAAATAAAGCATATAGCGGATATCCAACATTCAATTCACCACCTCAACTTGCAAAAGATGTTCAAGATTTAGGAATAGATGTTTTAACTACGTCAAATAATC
>FR878309.1:0-853 GCA_000434335.1 Clostridium sp. CAG:492 | reverse complement strand
AGTGGATATAACGGTTTAATTAACACAATTGATACATTAGATAATTTAGGAATTAGTCATACAGGAACATTTAAATCTGAAGAAGATAAAAACAAAATTCTTATTAAAGATGTTAACGGTGTGAAAATTGCATTTTTATCTTATACTTATGGAACAAATGGAATTTCAATTCCAAAAGGAAAAGAATATTGTATTAATTTAATTGACAAAGATTTAATAAAAAAGCAATTGGAATCTGCAAAAGCCCAAAATCCAGATATTATTTGTGTAAGTATGCATTGGGGAATTGAATACAAATTGCAACCTAATACAGAGCAAAAAGATTTAGCTGATTATCTTTTTGAAAATGGTGCAGATATAATATTAGGAAGTCATCCTCACGTACTAGAGCCTATGGAAAAAAGAACTGTTACATTAAGTGATGGTACGAAAAAAGATGGTTTTGTAATTTACTCTTTAGGTAATTTTATATCAGCTCAAAAAGATAAATATACAAAAGATTCTATTATATTGAACTTAAAAATAACAAAACATTCACAAGGAAATATCACCATAGATTCATATGACTATACACCAATTTATATGCAAGATAATGGTGCTAATGCTAAAAATAGATATGAGCTTGTAGATTTAGAAAAGAAAATAAAAGACTACGAAAACGGAGATAAGTCTATAACAGCAACCGCTTATAAAACTTATGTTGCTGAATTAAAAAATGTAAAAACAGCACTTGGTGAAGATAAGCAATAAAAATAATTCAATTTAGTTCAGAGCAGTTTTCCCTGCTCTGTTTTTTATGGCAATGGGTGGAATGTTCTGGTTGCCAATGGGGATGTTCTTCTTGGTTGTCAAT
>FR878308.1:1058-1222 GCA_000434335.1 Clostridium sp. CAG:492 | reverse complement strand
GGAGCAAATAATATATACAATAAAAGCAAATGGATATATACCAATATTAGCTCATCCAGAAAGATATACATATATACAAGAAAATCCAGAAAGTTTAATAGATATAATAAAATGTGGAGTTTTAATACAATCAAATTATGGCAGTTTTATAGAGCAATATGGTA
>FR878308.1:0-955 GCA_000434335.1 Clostridium sp. CAG:492 | reverse complement strand
TCATAAGCAAGGTAATATATATGAAAACATTAATAATATATTAAAGAGAATGAAAGAAATTGTACATAACGAAAGATATATATATCAAATAACAACAAGTAATCCACAAAAAATTTTAGATGATATAGACATTCATATAAATTATCCAGAAAAATTGAAGATAGCAAAAAAATTATTTTTCTTTAAATAAGATAAAGATGTAATCAGTAATGTGATTACATCTTTTTTTGAATTTTATAATTAATATGGATATCTTTCAAAAAGATATTGAATAAACGCATTATAATTATCTTCTTTTATATTTATAAAAACGCCATTATCAATACTAATCCACATATTAACACTAGGATAAAGTTCTTTATTATCAATAAGAGCTGCAATAATATCAGCAAGTTCAACTGGATTTGAATAATGTTTTTCCCAGTTAGATTGATTATTTAAAGAAATATCACTCGAAAAAAAATCATTCAAAAAATTATTAAGTTCATTTAAATTTGTACTATAAAGCCTAACTATTGTATCCATAAAAATCTCCTAAAATATTTAATTTTAGTATTTGTTTTTTTTTATTATATATTCAAAAGAATAAAATCCAATTTTTGTGAAAAAATAAATATATAATAAACGAGATTCATAGCCATTATAGAGTAGTGAAGAAGATATTATATTATAATATAATATTTTCGGAACAGTTTCTTTTAAAACTATGAACTGTAAAAAATGAAGAGGTGATAAAAATTAAAAGAAAAATATTATATGGCTTAATTATAATAATGGCAATAATTTTATGTTTTAGTGGATGTAAAAGAAAAAATGAGCAAAATCAAACAATTGATGATAAAATAGCAATTGAAATTAAATTTTTAGATAAAGAAATTTCAAAATTCGCAGACATAGTTACAGGAAATATGGAGACTAGTTATGAAATAGAAGAGGAAAAAACAAGTATAAAATC
>FR878307.1:839-967 GCA_000434335.1 Clostridium sp. CAG:492 | reverse complement strand
AATTTATTATAATTTGCTAATACTTGCTCTTGATTTTGTTCTTGTAATTTTGCTTTTGCTTCTTCATATGACATATCCATTCTATCCTCCTAAATGTTAAAATGTTTTGATTATATTATATTATATTA
>FR878307.1:0-693 GCA_000434335.1 Clostridium sp. CAG:492 | reverse complement strand
ATTATATTAACTTTATAGGTCATAATGTAATACTTAATTTAATTATATTTATATTTTTACAAAACCATTTTTTTAATATCACACTCGCCCTTTGTATTTAATATTTGTGTGTATCCATTTTCTTTTATTATTTTATCTAAATCTTCACTTTGTTTTACTTCATAGCAATTTATTATTTTTATATTACAATCTTTTTCGCAGTAATATTTTTCTATTAAATTATTTATATTTTTGATATATTCATCATTACCAGATACAATATATATTTTTTCATTATCATCAACATCATCTTCAGCTACTAAATTTCCCCAATTAATATTCATTATATTTTTCTTATTTTTTAAAGTTAATTTATTTAATAATATATTCATTTTTTCTTCAATATTGTTTTCGCATTTCATATATATACTACAATTTTCTTGTACCTTGTTATTTATATATGGCAATAACATAACTGTTAAATGCCAGTCACTTGCATAAAAGCAACATGATTTTTGTATATATTTATTTAACTTCATACTGAAGCCTCCTTATTTTCATATTCGAATTTTAACATCACAACCTAGTGATGTCAATTTAAATCGCCCTTCTTTTTTCGACATTTTACTTATGTATATTTTCCAATTATTGGTTAATACTATAATTATTAACAATTAATTTGGAGGTATTATGAGTAAATTTCAGAATTTTTTT
>FR878306.1:8955-9853 GCA_000434335.1 Clostridium sp. CAG:492 | reverse complement strand
CCCTACAGATGAAATAGATAAACATTAATAAAATTTCGTAATAGGCTATTTAATATAAAAATAGCCTATTACAATGAAATTTAGAGGGAGAACCAGTGAAAAAGAACAAAAAACGAATTTTTATTGTAGATTTTATAAAAAGTATAAATAACTTTGATTATTATAAAAAAATTGCAAATAAAAACATATCTGAAAATATAAAGTATTTTTTCAAACTTGTAGTTTTTTATTCCATAATACTTACTGTTTGCACAATAATTAATGTTAATAATGGAATAAAAGAATTTAAAAACTTAATTAATGAAGAAATTACAAGTTTAAATTATTCAAGCGGAATTTTAAGTATAAACAATGATGAAAACAAAACTTTATTTAATAAATATGTAATAATAGATACAAGCAAAGAAAACCTTGAAGAGCTTGAAAATAAAGCACAAGTTGTTATTGGAAAAGAATATTGCACAATAAAATTAGACAATAATATTTTAAAAATTAAGTATAATGATTATTTTTATGAAGATATTAATAAAGAAGATATAATAAATATTTTATCTAATTTAAGTATAAAGTTTTATATAATTATGTCAGCAACAGTATTAATTTGGGTATTTATTTTAATGACAATATCAACAATTACAGATGTATTGGTAATTGCAACTATAGGATATATAATATCAAAAATTATAGATAAACAATTTACATTTACAAATACATTTAATATTGCAATTCACGCAATAACACTTTCAGTACTTTTAGGAGGTATATATTATATAATAAATTCACTTACCGGATTTTATATGAAGTATTTTTCAATAATGTATACGTCAATCGCTATAATTTATATGATGACATCAATTTTATTAATAACTAGTGATAATAAAAAAAGTGATAATATACA
>FR878306.1:289-8915 GCA_000434335.1 Clostridium sp. CAG:492 | reverse complement strand
AATACACGAAGGGAGTTTAATAATGGATTCAAAAGAAAATAAAAAAAGTAATAAAAAGAAATATCTAATTACTGTAATTATAGTTATTTTAGCTATAGCTGGACTTGCTTTTGGAATATTTCAATATACAAACTATAGTAAAGAAAAAGAAGAAAAAACACTAGCATATACAGATTTAATTACTAAAATAAAAGAAGATTCTGTAGAAAAAATTGAAATGAAAGAAAAAAGTACTACAGTAAAAGTAAAACTAAAAGATCAAGATGAAGAAAAAGAAGTAAAAGTTCCAGAAAGCGAAGCTTTTATAGAATTTGTTCAAGATCAAGTAAAAGAAGGTAAAACAATAAATTTAAATCAAAAAGAAGAAAATGTATTAGCTGTAGTAGGAGAAAAATTACTTTCATTCCTTCCAACAATAATGCTTATAGTTTTATTAGTAATGATAATGCAAATGCAAGGTTTAGGAGATAAAGGAAAAGTATATGATGCTACAACTCAAAAAACAAAAACAACATTCAAAGATATTGCAGGACTAGATGAAGAAAAACAAGAAATGATTGAAATTGTTGACTTCTTAAAAAAACCAAAAAAATTCCAAGAAATGGGAGCAAAAATACCAAGAGGTGTTCTATTATGTGGAAATCCAGGTACAGGTAAAACATTAATAGCAAAAGCAATAGCTGGTGAAGCAGATGTACCATTTATTTCTATGAGTGGATCAGAATTTATAGAAATGTTCGCAGGACTTGGTGCATCAAGAGTAAGAAAATTATTCGAAAAAGCAAGAAAAATAGCTCCTTGTATAGTATTCATAGATGAAATAGATGCGATAGGTTCAAGAAGAACAACATCAAGTGGGTCTGAAAGTGAAAATAACCAAACATTAAACCAATTATTGGTTGAAATGGATGGATTTGACACAGAAGAAGCAATAATAGTATTAGCAGCGACAAACAGACCAGAAATGTTAGATAAAGCATTATTAAGACCAGGAAGATTTGATAGACAAATAACAATTGGATTACCAGACTTAAATGGACGTGAAGCAATTTTAAATATACATGCTAAAGACAAAAAAATAGACGAATCAGTAAATTTAAGAAGTATTGCAGAAGACACAGCAGGATTTACAGGAGCAGAGCTAGCAAACATATTAAACGAAGCAGCAATAATAGCAACAATAAAAAGACACAAAGCAATAACAAACAAAGATATCGAAGATGCAGTAAAAAAGGTTACTGTAGGACTTGAAAAACACAGCAGAGTGATATCAGAAAAAGATAAAAAATTAACAGCATTCCATGAAGCAGGACATGCAATAGTTAGCAGATATTTAGAAACACAAAAAGAAATAAAAGAAGTGTCAATAATACCAAGAGGCGTTGCAGGTGGATACACAATGTATAAAACAAATGAAGATAAATTCTATGTATCAAAACAGGAAATGCAAGAAAAACTAATATCACTACTAGGAGGAAGAGCAGCAGAAAAATTAGCACTAGATGACATATCAACAGGAGCAAGTAATGATATAGAAGTAGCAACAAAAATAGCAACAGACATGGTAACAATATATGGAATGAGCGACATAGTAGGTCCAATATCAATAAATACAGAAAAAGATCCATATCAAATGGAGTTACTAGGAGACAGATTTGAAGATTCAATAGGTGCTGAAATAAAACAACTAATAGACACTGCATATTATCAAGCACAAAAAATATTATCAGAGCATATGGACAAACTAGAGCAAGTTGCAACGACCTTAATGAGACAAGAAATAATTTCAGCAGAAGAGTTTGAAGCTTTTTTTGAAGAGGAATAATATTAAACTAGAAAATCAAAAAAATCATTGAATGTACTAATGTATTTTCAATGATTTTTTTATTTGAAATTACCATATTTTACTGTGAATTATGATAATAAATAAAAAATATATGGTCAACTAAGAAGTAAATTCTAATTAGAAAAAGTAACTTCAATTTAGTAATTAAAATCTATAAAAAAATATCATAAAAAAATTAAAAAAATGTTGTATATTGTAAAAAAAAGTTGTAAAATAGTCTGTGTTTAGGAGGGGAAAAATGTACGAATCAAATGATAATGAAGGAATGTTTAACAGTGAAAATAGATTGATAAAACACGTTAACGAAAAAAAAGTGAAAAAAGGTCATATTTTCTTAATAGTATTATTAGCAATTATATTACTAGCAATTGCTGTATTATATTTTTGTAAAGTTCCTATTATAAAATATCAAGGAGAAAAAGTTGAAACTGTAGAATATGGTGAAACATATGAAGATAAAGGAATTAAAGTATATACACAGTTTAAAAACATAAGTGATAAAGTAATAGTTGAAAACAATGTAAATTTAACACAAATTGGTGATTATACAATAACATATAAAGTTCCATATTTTAATAAATATAAAAATTATACAAGAACTGTAAAAGTTATAGATACAAAAGCACCAGAAATTCAATTAAAAGGTGATACAGAATATAGCTTACAATATGGCAAAACATTTGAAGAGCCAGGATTTACGGCAATTGATAATAAAGATGGAGATGTTACTGAAAAAGTAATTGTAAATAAGGTTGAAAAAGATAGTAATAATTTTGAAGAGCACTACACAGTTACAGATTCATCAGGAAATAAAGCAGAAACAGTTAGATACGTTAAAATTATAGATACAACAGCTCCAGTAATAAAATTAAAAGGTGCATCAGTTGTTAGTATAATAACTGGAAATAAATACACAGAGCAAGGAGCAACAGCAACAGATAATAAAGATGGAGATGTATCAAAAGACATTAAAATTTCTGGAGATGTTGACACATCAAAAAATGGAACATATATTGTAAAATATACAGTAACAGATTCAAATGGAAATACAGCAACAGAGGAAAGAAAAGTAATTGTAAGTGAAAAAGCAACAACAGGAATAATTTACTTAACATTTGATGATGGACCAAGCACAACAATTACTCCAAAAATATTAGATGTTTTAAAAGAAAAAGGTGTTCATGCAACATTTTTTGTTATAAACTATAATGAATCAACAGAACATCTAGTAAAAAGAGAAGCTGAAGAAGGTCATTCAATAGGAATACACGGATATTCACATGATTATTCAAAAATATATGCATCAGTAGATGTTTGCTATAATAATATAAAAACATTACAGGAAAAAATATATAAAACAACAGGAATAAAAACAATGATTTTAAGATTCCCAGGTGGAAGTTCGAATACAGTAAGCAGAAAATATTGTTCAGGAATTATGACAAAAATTACCGAAAAAGTATTAAGCGAAGGCTTTAAATATTATGATTGGAATGTAATGTCTGGTGACTCGGGAGATGTAAAAACAAAAGAAGCAGTATATGCTAATGTAACAAAAGGTCTAAAACCAGGAAGAGATAATATAGTGCTAATGCACGATTTTAGTGGAAATAATAAAACACTAGAAGCACTACCAGAAATAATAGACTACGGCCTAGCAAATGGATATAAATTTGATGTAATAACAACAAGTACAGAAATGGTAAGACAAAAAATACAAAATTAATAATTATAAATATATTACAAAAAGATGACATTATGTTGTCATCTTTTTGTGATATATTAACTAAAATTTATAAAACATAAAAAATACACGTAAACCTATTTATTTTTGAAAAAAAATGAGTTATAATTATTTTATAAGTATTTAGATTAAGGAGATTATATGAAGTGTACAAAATGCAACTACGAATCATTAAATCTAAATGCCAAATTTTGTAAAAAATGTGGTAGTAAATTAGTACGAGAAAAGCATTTTTGCAGTAATTGTGGAAATAAAATATCATATAAAAATAATTTTTGCAGTAATTGTGGCAAAAAAATAAATTATGAATATATAGAAAATAGTGATTCAACAAATAATAAAATGTACACAAAAGATAAAGAGGAGGATAACCAAAAAGAAACTAAAGATAATATTTATAAAGAAGAAAAAAATAGTAACGGGGGTGAGTTTGCCAATATGGAAAGTAATATTACGCAAAAAAATTGTTTAGAAATATTACCTAACAAAAATATTATTGAAAATAAAAAAGAAAGTTTATTACCAGTAATTAAAAATGATAAAAAATTATTATTACCTGTTATTATAGAAAAAAAGGAACTAGCACTAATTGAAATAAAACAAGAATATCAAAAATTAAAAGAGCATAAAACAGCAACAGCATTATTAAAATTCGCAAAAACAGTTGTACTTACATTAGCAAAATTCACAAGATTTTGTTTTTTATCAGTTGCAAGTGTTATAGGATTTATAGGAGTAGCAATACTAATAATAGCTTCAACAGCAATTATTACAAAAAATATTGTAAATTCATATTATGGAATTACTCCAGAGCCAGATACTACATATTCAATTTTTAAAATAAAAGATGATAAAATCACTTCACAAAGTCCACCAAACAATTAATATATAAGTGATGAAATTAATTAAAAAATTACAAAGAACAATATTATTTTACATAATATTGTATTGCAAAAATCATTGAAAATACATTTGTAAATTCAATGATTTTTGATTTTTTCATTTTGTATAAAAATATTATATATTTACTATAAAATAAAGGGAGGTAACAAATGAAAATTGTTGTACAAAGAGTAAAAAATGCACAAGTAAAAGTAGATGAAAAAACTGTAGGAAAGATAGAAAAAGGCTTATTAATTTTTTTAGGAATTGGAAAAAATGATGACGAAAAAATTGCAGATAAATTTGTAAAAAAAATATGTAAGTTACGAATATTCGAAGATGAAAATAAAAAGATGAATAAATCAGTAAAAGATATAAATGGTGATATATTAATAATATCTCAATTTACTTTATATGCAAATTGCAAAAGTGGTAATAGACCAAGCTTTACAGAGGCATGTGAACCTCAAAAAGCAAATAAATTATATGAATATTTTAAAAAGATGTGTAGCAAAGAGCTAGAAAGAAATATACAATCTGGAGTATTTGGTGCAGATATGAAAGTAGAGCTATTAAATGATGGTCCAGTAACAATAATATTAGACTCTGAAGAAATTAATTAGATTAGTTAAAGTAAATTAATAAAAGAAAAATAAAATTAAATAGAAATTGTAGGTATTATTATAATTTAGAAAGGTTTTATAAATATGAGAAATATAATAGATATAGCAAAGATAATTGAAAAAAATGGTGGCAAATTATATTTAGTAGGAGGTGCAGTAAGAGATAAATTAATGAACAAACCTCCTCATGATGAAGATTATTGTGTAACAGGTATATCATCAGAGAAATTCGAAAAATTATTTCCAGAGTCTTTTAAAAGAGGAA
Source organism: Clostridium sp. CAG:492 (assembly GCA_000434335.1). Taxonomy (GTDB): domain Bacteria; phylum Bacillota; class Clostridia; order TANB77; family CAG-508; genus CAG-492. The sequence goes on along the minus strand of FR878306.1, from coordinate 3,555 downwards.
AAGCATTTGAAGTATTTGACTTAGATGGAAAAGAGTTTGCATTAGCAAGAACGGAAAAGAAAACAGGAACAGGTCATAAAAATTTTGAAGTAACCTGTAATTCAAGTATTACAATAGAAGAGGATTTAAGCAGAAGAGATATTACAATAAACTCAATGGCCCAAGATGTAATAACTGGAGAAATAATCGACCCATATGGCGGAAAAGAAGATTTACAAAATCATATAATAAGAGCAACAACAAGTTGTTTTAAAGAAGATCCATTACGAGTGTACAGAGCAGCAAGATTTTCAAGTAAATTCAATTTTGAAATAGAGCCAGAAACATTAAAATTAATGAATGAATTAAAACCAGAGCTAAATTTATTATCTGCTGAAAGAGTATTTGAAGAGCTAAGAAAAGCTCTTAATACAGATTATCCAGAGAACTTTTTTAATAATTTAAGAAGGGCAGATGTATTAGATGTACATTTTATTGAAATATATAAATTAATAGGCGCACTTCAACCAGAAAAATATCATCCAGAAGGCGATGCATATAATCATTCAATGTTAGCATTAAAAAAAGCAACAGAGCTAACAAAAGATGAAAAAATAAGGTTTTCAGCATTAGTTCATGATTTAGGAAAGGGGGTAACACCAAAAAGTGAATATCCACATCATATAAATCATGATAAAAATGGTGTAGCAGAGGTTAAAAAATTATGTAAAAGATTAAAAATGCCAACATCATGGATAAAATGTGGAATGATATCTGCAAAAGAGCATATGAAAGCAGGAATTTTTAATAAAATGACACCAAACAAACAGGTAGAATTTTTTGAACGTATAAATAAAACACCATTAGGATTAGAGGGGTTAGAAATAATAGTAGAATCAGACCGAAATTGCAGAGGAACAAGACTAGACAAAGTACGATTTGCTAATTTAGGTAAACAAGTGTTAACAAAAGTTAATGGTGAAACTGTAATGAAAAAATATAACATACCATCAAACAAAAAATTAAAAGACCGAATACATCAAGAAAGAATCGCTTATTTGAAAGATTTTTATGATAATGAAAAGCAAATTGAAATATAATTATATTATTAAAAAAATATCCCACGACAATTGAGTATGTCGTGGGATTAAATATTTTAGTCTAAATTTTCTAATATTTTTGGTAGCATTTGTTTTTTTCTTGAAACAACATTTTCAAGCATTGCTGTATGGTCATCTAGTGTTACACCATAAGCTTTTTCAACTATTCCAGAATCATTTCCTAATGAAATAATTTTTGAATTTGAATTTAATATATCAGTAGCAGCAAAAACGTACAAGTCTAAGTTATCTTTTTTTATTTCGTTATTTATAGCTGCTTCGAAATATACTTTATTTTTGAAAACGCTATCTATATCGGCTGTGTTAATTTGAGCAATTTTGAATTTCTTTCCACCTTTTTCAAATAATTTACTATCAATATTAATTACTTGCTCTGGTGTATAATCACTTAAATCAGTACCAGCTTTTAATAAATTTGTTCCATAAACATTAACATCAACTTCAGCTATTTTTCCTAATTTTTCAGCAATTGCTTTATCTTCAGTTGTACATGTTGGTGATTTGAATAATAAAGTATCTGAAATTATAGCGCTAAGCATCATTGTAGCGATTGTTTTTGTAATAGGAACATCATATTCTTTATACATTTTATATAAAACAGTAGAAGTACATCCAACTGGCTCTGTTCTATAATATAATTGGTATGGAGCAACGAAGTTCATTGTATGATGGTCAACAACTTTTTTTATAATAGCATTTGAAATGTTACCAGCACTTTGTGTTGATTCATTATGGTCTACTAATATAACATTTTGACCGTCAGTTACATCTGAAATTAATTCAGGTGCTTCAATACCTAAATAATTAATTGCATATTCTGTTTCTTTATTTATATTTCCAAGACGAACGGCCTTAGAAGTGTTTCCTAATTGATTTTCTAAATTTGCCATAACCATAGATGACATTATTGAGTCTGTATCTGGATTTTTGTGTCCAAAAATAAGTGTTTGATTTAATTCCATTTTAATTCCTCCTTCATGTGTAATCACAATATTTATTCTACCACAATATGGAAGTAAAGTCAATAGTTAACATAAAACAAAAAAGACGCGTTTGATGTAGTTAATTGTTTTTTTTTGAAGCCGTTGCAAGGATATTATAAAAAGTGCACTTTTTCTTGAGTAAACCGGATTTTTGTGTACTCCAGCTATTACAGTTTAAATCTATTTAAAATTCTAGTTAAATATTTTTATTTGTTAAATATGCAGATAGAGATTGGTCACTACTGTTAAATGTTGCTAGGAAGATATTGTCAATCTTAGTAATTCCTTGTTTTTGTAAAGCTTCCATAAGCCACAATTTATCACGCCCAAGTTCAGATAAATTTTTTTCCATTATTTTGCCATCTAAAATAATATTAGTAATAATATTTTCATCAGCTGGATGAATATTAAAATCACTAGGATTAGCTGGCCTTTTTTCGGACATTGGAAGAAAACTTATTTTTCCATTTTCTTCAAGCAATGCTGTTTTTATATCACTTAAATTAAAATATCCACTTGTTCTGCATTGAACTAAAAATTCATTTAAATCAATTTTGGACTTTTTAAAATTTTCTTTAAATAAAGTTCCATTATCATATAAAATAAGAGTTCTTCCAGAAAATATAGGACGTAGTTTAACAAATCTAGTGTTAAGAACTCCAATAATTAATGTAACAACAGCATAAACAATCATAGCAACCAAAGGCTCTACAAAATTATCCTCCAAAGAAGTTGCCATTTCGGCAGCAATAGAACCAATAGTTATACTAATAATATAGTCAAAAATACTAAGTTGAGACATTTCTCTTTGTCCCATTATTTTAGTTAAAATAAATAAAACTACAATAGAGCCAGTAGATAAAGCTATTATTTTTAAAATTAACATAATTTTACTTTTATGATAAAAATCATAAACTCCTTTCGAGTTTAGTATTGCAATAAAAAATAATATTATTCTATTTAATGATATTATTAATAAATGTTAAAATATTTACGAAATGAATAGTATTCTTGACAAATAAAAATATGTAAATTAAAATAAAACACATATACGAAATAACACAAATTATTTAAGGAGGTTTAAAGATGATTATCGACTTACCGACGAAATTTTATTATGAGAAAGATGGTTCGAAAGCATTTGTAGATAATAAGATACTTTATTGTGAAAATAATGTATCAT
>FR878306.1:0-199 GCA_000434335.1 Clostridium sp. CAG:492 | reverse complement strand
GCTATTACTGTGGATGTGAGTTAAACGAAGAAAATCGGACATTAGACCATATGTATCCACGGGATTTTGGTGGGGTTTCAATCACAAACAATTTAGTACCATGTTGCACTAATTGTAATCAAAAAAAGAACAATTTAACTCTTAGTGAGTATTTTGATTATATGAATGTACAAGATGCTAAAAAAAGAAAACAATACAA
>FR878305.1:588-787 GCA_000434335.1 Clostridium sp. CAG:492 | reverse complement strand
TTGCAAAATTAATTGTATAATATTATTAAAAGATATGGAGGCGCGCCTATGAAATTCGAGAAACTAAACGAAAATAAAATTAGAATAATTTTAAGTAATCAAGATTTAGCAGATAAAAATATAGATTTTAATTCATTTATGTCCAATTCAGCTGAAACTCAAACTTTATTTTTAGATATGTTAGAAGAAGCCGAAGAAA
>FR878305.1:292-538 GCA_000434335.1 Clostridium sp. CAG:492 | reverse complement strand
GTTTTATAACAAAAGATCACAAAATAAAAATTGAAGCTTTAGCCATGGCTGATGGCGATTTTGTAGTAACAGTAACAAGATTTGGAAAAAAAGATGAAAATGATGTTGTTATTCCAAATAAAAATAAAAAAATAAAAGTACGAAGAAAAACAAATACTTTAAATTCTGAAAATTTAGTATATGAATTTAAAGATTTTGATGATTTTTGTTTATTTTCTTCATATGTTTCAAAAATAAAAAGCTATA
>FR878305.1:0-249 GCA_000434335.1 Clostridium sp. CAG:492 | reverse complement strand
CAATTGCCAAAAGTACAGTATTATATACATACAATAACAAATATTATTTGGTATTTTCAAAACTTAATTCGAACCATCCATACATAAAAAAATTCTATACATTAATAACAGAATTTGGAACATATATACACAATTCAGATTTATTTTCATATAAATTATCTGAAAGAGGCAAGATTATTTTAAAAAATAATGCTATAAAGCTTTGTAATAAATTTTTTAAAACTGTATAATTGTATTTATTAATGTTAT
>FR878304.1:15105-18322 GCA_000434335.1 Clostridium sp. CAG:492 | reverse complement strand
ATATTTCTTTAAAATGTAGGAAAGAAGGGATAATATGGATTTAACAATAGGATTAGCAATTCCGTTTTTAGGAACTACTTTAGGATCAGCAATGGTATTCTTTATGAAAAATAAATTAAGTCTAAAAGTAGAAAAATTATTATTAGGATTTGCATCAGGTGTAATGATAGCTGCATCTGTATGGTCATTAATTATACCATCAATAGATATGGCAAAAGAGCAAGGAAAAATAGAATGGCTTCCAGCAGCAATAGGATTTATTTTAGGAATATTATTTTTATTACTATTAGATAGTTTAATACCACATTTGCACTTAAATGACGATAAGCCAGAAGGAATAAAAGCAAAATTGAAAAAAACAACAATGATGGTGTTTGCAGTAACTTTGCACAATATACCAGAAGGTATGGCAGTAGGAGTAACATTTGCAGGTGCAATAATAGGAAATACAGGAATTACAATGGCAGGAGCATTTGCTTTAGCATTAGGAATAGCAATACAAAATTTTCCAGAAGGTGCAATAATTTCAATGCCACTAAAGAGCGAAGGAATGTCAAAACCAAAAGCATTTTTATATGGAATGCTTTCAGGTATTGTAGAGCCAATAGGAGCAATTATAACAATATTACTTACAAATATTATAGTCCCATTTTTACCATATTTATTATCATTTGCAGCAGGAGCTATGATATATGTAGTTGTAGAAGAATTAATACCAGAATCTCAAACAGGACAGCACTCAAACATTGGAACAATAGGAGTTACAATTGGTTTTGTTCTTATGATGGTATTGGATGTTGCTTTAGGGTGAAGGTATATTAAATTGCAAAAATGTGAAAAAAACGGCAAAAATACTTGCAAAAATGTGATGAAACAGCAAAAAATACTTGCAAAAGTATGATGAAAACAATAAAATACCTGTAAAAATGTAAAGAAAATTTATGAATAATTTTATTAAATATGGAAATCTAATTAATAGACCATTATGTATGATTGAAAAATTATATTATAACATTGACAAAATGTAATACAATGTAGTACAATATAAATGAAGGGAGTTGATATTAATGACCATATCTGTTAGATTAAGTGAAGAAGATACAAAACTAATAAAAGCATATGCAGAAATGAATAATACAACGCTATCTGATTTAATTAGAAACGCTATAATTGAAAAAATAGAAGATGAATATGATTTAAAATGTTATGAAAAAGCAATAGAAGAATATAAAAAAAATCCAGTAACTTACACCCACGAACAAGTTGCTCAATTACTTGAACTTGAATAATTATAAAGTTGAATATTCTATACAAGCAGTTAAGCAATTAAAAAAATTAGATAAAAATACACAAAAACTTATCTATGCGTGGATAGATAAAAATTTGCAAAATTGCGAAAATCCTAGACAACATGGGAAAGCTTTAGTAGCAAATAGAAAAGGTCAATGGAGATATAGAATAGGCGATTATAGACTAATTGTAGAAATAGAGGACGAAAGAATAAAAATTTTAGTTTTAAATGTAGGTCATAGAAGAGATGTATATGATAATTAAAATTAATTTAATAAACATAAATACAATTTCAAATATAAAATGAAAAAGTTAAAAAAAGGTAGAAATAAAAATGAAAAAAACAAATAAAATTATTTTAATAATTGCAATAATTTTGATTATTGTAGTGCTTGGAGTGGTAGTATATTTCGGAATAAAAAATAAACAAGATTCAGACAAAAAAATTGAGGTATTAGAAAATCAAATAGCTGAATTAAAAAATAACAATGAAAATAACAACAAAACAGCTAATAATGATATGAATAATGAAAATCAAATATCAAATTCAATTAATAAAAAAGAAAGCGGAAATGTTCAAAGTGACAATTATGATAATGCCAACAAAGAAATAAAAAAAGCCCTAATGGATGAAAATTGGTTAAAAGAAAATGACTTAGATGAAGAGCTTAAAGATGGTAGTACGACATGGAAAACATCTAGATATATTGTTAAGATTAATGATATAGGAAATATGCCAGCATATTTAATAAAATGTAATATAATGGATTCTAGCTATACAAAACTTGTAACATATAAAAATGGTAAAGTATATATATCAAAAACATCAGCTGGATCTGATTATTGTGATGAATTCTTTGATAAAGAAAATAATATTGTAAAGTCTGTAAATCAATCAGTTGATTTAACAACAATATATAAAATTGAAAATTACGAATTTAAAAAGTTAGAAGAATATAATACAGAAGAAGAATCTTTTGAAAAGTTCAAAAAAGATAATTTTGAAGAAATTTCAACAGAGATGACCAATGAAAATATTGATAAAATTGTTAAATAAGTATGATGTATTGTAAATAATAAAGTAACAAAAATCCTACAATTCCATAAAATATACAAAAATGGAATTGGAGGATTTTTTATATGGATTATGAAGTAATGATGAACGGAACTGTAAGAATAGGTCAAATGGCACCAGACTTCGAAGCAGTAACAACATTTGGAAATATTCAGTTAAGCGATTACAAAGGAAAATGGCTTGTATTATTTTCTCATCCTGGAGATTTTACCCCCGTATGTACTACTGAAATGATAGCATTTTCGCAAGCTTGTTCATATTTAAAAAATATAAACACAGAGCTTCTAGGATTAAGTATAGATAGCAATCAATCACATTTAGCGTGGGTATTTGACATATACTGTAAAACAGGAGTAAAAATACCATTTCCAATAATAGCAGATAGAAGCGGAGAAATAGCAAGAAAATATGGTATGATATCAAATAGCGTAAGCAACACTGAAACAGTAAGAAATGTATACATAATAGATCCAAACGGAGTAATAAGATTAATATTAGTATATCCACTAAATGTAGGTAGATGTATACCAGAAATATTAAGATCATTAACAGCACTGCAAACAGCAGATGAAAACAAAGGAGCAACACCTGCCAACTGGATGCCATGTAATCCAATAGTAAATCCAGCACCAACAACAGTATGCAAACAGGAAGAAATGATAGATTATATAAACCAAACCCAAAACGGAATGAATTGGTATTTAACATTTAAAACACCACAAAAATGTATAGATAGCACAAATGCAGAACCAAATAATTGCAATAATAACAACTGCGAAATAAATTGCAAAGAAAATTAAGTGTACCAAAAGAGATGGCTCTAAATTCAGCACTTGTGAAATTTTGGATACA
>FR878304.1:809-15069 GCA_000434335.1 Clostridium sp. CAG:492 | reverse complement strand
TTTTGAAATAATAAATTTTTAAATTTAAAGTAGTAAAATGTGTCCCTTTTTCCAAAAAAATGGGAAAAGAGAGCCGTCCCATTTTTCCACTTGACTTATAATAACTATGAATATATAATAATTCAAGATTTTATAAGGAGGTACAACAGATGAGAAAATATTTTGGAACAGATGGAATCAGGAGAATTGCAAATACAGAATTAACTCCTGAATTAGTATATAAAGTAGCAAAAGCAGGAGCATATGTGTTATCTAAACATACAGATCATGCGCCAACAATATTTATAGGAAGGGATACACGTATATCAGGAACACTTATTGAAAGTGCTATGACAGCTGGATTTTTAAGCTATGGTGCAAATGTAAAAATGTTAGGTGTAATGCCAACACCAGCAGTTGCATATTTAACAAAAAAATTCAAAGCAGATGCAAGTGTTGTTATATCAGCATCACACAACACATTTGAATTTAACGGAGTAAAATATTTCAGCAACAAAGGTATGAAAATTCCAGATGAATTAGAAGAAGAAATTGAAGAAGTTATGGATTCTGGAAAAATAAATGAATTAACAGCTGTTAATGATAAAATAGGAACATCAGAAATAGCAACAGAATTACTAGACGAATATGTTTATTTCTTTAGAAAAAACTTTGAAGAAGATTTAGAAAGATTAAACAGAGATGACTTTGTAGTAGCTGTAGATACAGCAAATGGAGCAACATCAGTAGTTGCAGATAAAGTTTTTACAGTATTAGGAATAAAACATCATATATTAAATGACAGTCCAAATGGAATTAACATAAACGACGGATGTGGCTCTACACATCTAGAAATGTTAAAACAATATGTAATAGACAAAAAATGTAGTTTAGGAATTGCATATGATGGAGATGGAGACAGATGTTTAGCTGTTGACGAAAATGGAAATGAAATAGATGGAGATAAAATAATAGCAATAATTTCACAATACTTAAAATCAAAAGGAAAATTAAACAAAGACACAATAGTAGCAACAGTAATGAGCAATTTAGGATTAAACAAATATGCTAAACAAAATGAATTAAACTTTGTTCAAACAAAAGTTGGAGATAGATATGTTCTAGAAGAAATGCTAAAAAACGGATACAATCTTGGAGGAGAGCAATCAGGACATGTAATATGTTTAGACTACAATCCAACAGGTGACGGAATTTTAACATCATTAATGATAATAAGAGCAATATTAGAGCAAGGTAAAAAAGCATCAGAAGTTGCATCAATAATGAAAGCATATCCACAAGTATTAATAAATGCCAAAGTATCGTCAGATAAAAAATATGACTTTGACAAAGATGAAGAAATAAAATCAGCAATAGAAAAATTAAACAAAGAATTTGATGGCAACGGAAGAGTTTTAATAAGAGCATCAGGAACAGAGCCACTAGTAAGAGTAATGATAGAAGGCGAAGACCAAGACTACATAAAACAAAAAGCACAAACAATAGCAAGTTTAATTGAGCAGAAACTTGGGGATGAGGTAAAAAAATAAAAAGCATTATATGGAATGCCCTACACATCAAATTGCATTTTGTACTACTAAAGCTTTACAATGTATTAAGTTTATAGGAACAGATAAAATATAAGGAGAAAAAAATGGGAGAGCCACAAAATGAAAATGACTTATTTTTTGTATGTAGTTTTATAGAATATATAGCTAGAAAAACAAATAATAAAAAGTCATATATAGTAAAAAAAATAGGTAAAGAATTACTACAAAAAATATATAATTTAGCTGAAGTATATCATTCAGAAAATATTGAAAAAGTATCAGATGAAATAATTGAACAATCAAAAATAGAGCGTGGAAACTACGACATTATAGGTAATTGTAAATATAATATTCCAACATATTGGGATATTGGAAAAGTATATAAAAGATTAATTTTAATGGTAAACAATGATGAAAATGAATATATTAATACTCTATATAGTGTGTTATCATCATGGATTATAGAAAAAATAGACAATTATAATAGCAGTATGTATTATGAAAATCCAGACTACATATACGAATGTTACAAAGAAGGAAAGGTAATTTAAAAATATAAATAACATTAAGCATAGATATTTTTCTATGCTTAATATTATTTAGCAAACTTAAATTTTCTATTCTATTTGGTTTATAGACCAAATGCCTAAAATTGATATTGACTATCAAATTTATTATTTGTATAATGATATTAAATTTATATACAGGAGATAAAGCTATGGATGATGTTTTTAATATAGAAAATTTTAATATAATACAAGATAACGATAATTATTACTTCTTTAGAGCACTAAATATGGCTGATAACGCAGATATCGATGGCAATATTACAACAGATGAAAATGGAAATATAACAAGAATTCGTACAGACAGAGAAAGATGGGAAGAAACTCACACTGAAAGAGCTCCAAGATATAATAAAGAAGTTGAGTTATCCTTAAGACAAATAAATGATCATATAAAAATGAGATACAGCAAAGAAACAAACTGTATCTCTTTATCAAGCAATGCGAATGTTTCAATTGTATATGGTAGAGGTTCATATACAGATAAATATGTAATTGTAAAAGTCCCAAAAAATGAGATGGGAAAAAACATTGTAAACGCAGGACAGTATATGCTTGAAGAAGTTGAAAAGCGTATAAATGAAGCAATAGAAGGTTTAAATAAAACAGAAAACGAAGAATTATTTAATTTAATTAACCAAATAAGAAATGCCACAACATCTGATGAAATAGCAGATGCAATATTAAATTCTCAAGTGCTTAATACAACAAGTCAAATGAACTATATGGGAACAAAAGTAAAAGATAGAGCAGATGCAGTACCAGCAAGAGCAAGACTTAGCAATTATCAATCACTAAATGAAGAGCAAACACTAGAAAAAAATAAAATAATGGGAATATTAACAGTATTAGAGCGAAAAGGTGTTATGGAACCAATAATACCAAATACAACAACAAATTCAAATTTAGCAAGAACATTAGGAAATGCGTTTTCATCAAGTGAAGTTATACATTATGGAGATATTGAAAAAAGCGAAATAATTCCAGTTTCAAAAGATATAATGGATATGTTTGCACTTTTACAGCAAGTAAAAGAAAAATCTCCAAATGAAGCGCAAAATATAGATGAAATAGAAAGAAAATTATTAGAATATGCAAATAATGGATATGAAATACAAAATAAAAATGGAGAGCTTGTATTTACAAATGGTCAATATACAATAAATATTGATGAAACATCACAAAAATTATTAGAGCTACAAGAAACAGAGCTACCAAATGTTTCAATAGACGAAATGTATGAGTTAACCCAAGGAAAAATAGATTATAAATCTGCAATGCAAATGCAAAAAATGTTATTATTTTATGCAATTAAATCAAGAGCAAAAGCAATAGCACTTTCAAATATTATAAGTGAAATAGCAGAAAATAATCCACAATATGTAAATGTAATACAAAATATTAAAACACAAACTTTTTCAATTGAGCCAAAAATAATAACAAGACAAAATGAACGAGGATATAAATTAAGTGAATCAGTAAATATTGGAGCCGAAGGGGAAGAAATTGAACTTATAAAAGATATACAAAATTTACCAATTGAAGAAATAATTGAAACAATAGAATCAAAAGCACAAGTTATTGATTCAGATATAATAAGACAAAGATTTTCTAAAATAATGTATGACAAACCAATAGATAAACAAACATATTATGCAAAAGCAATTATAGATTCTTATAATTGGGGAAAAACAGGAATTGGATTTAGACCAGAAGAAAGGCAAGAATTTGAAAAAAGATTAAAAAATACAGATATAATAAATTTATACGAAAAATTAACAAAATTAAATTTACCAGAAAAAACAATATCACAAATAATATTAAATATTGCAATGAATAAAAATTTTTCAAATATATTAAACATGGAAAATTTTGAAGAGCAAATTAAAGAGCATACAGAAGAGCTAACACAAGACTTATCAATTGATCAAGTAGAAACATTTTTAGGATATTATGATGTACCTGGAACAGATATAGTATTAAGAGAGTACCAACAAAGAGCAGTAAATAATGCAAATAAAAAGTTTGAAGAAAAGCAATTTGCATCAGTAATATTACCAACAGGAGCGGGAAAAAGTTTTGTTGCAATGACAGAGCTATTAGAGCATAAAAATGATAGAATGCTGTATTTAGCACCATCAAATGAAATATTAGATCAAATCAGAAAATATATAATAGAAAATATTCACGGAACAAAAGGAACATTAAACAAAACACCTGATCAAATAATAAAAGAAGTATTTCCAAATTTAGAACTAGCCACATATCAAAGCTTATTACATAAAAAAGGTGATATATTAAAAGAAAGTAAATATGACTTTATGGTATTAGATGAATTACACAGAACTGGAGCAGAAAAATGGCAAAAGAAATTGGAACTATTATTAGAATCACAAGAAGAACAAACAAAAATATTAGGAATAACAGCAACACCAGAGCGAGATGCTGATGGAAGAAATATGGCAGATGAGTTAGCACTTAAAATTGGTAAAAAATATAACAAAGCATATACTGAGGAAGAAGTAAAAGCAGGAAAACATATAGCTATGAATATGGATTTAATAGAAGCAATTAGACTTGGTATAGTAGTAAATCCTAAAATAGTCTCATGTGAATATAATATAACACATGGAGATACACTAGAAAAATTATTAGAAAGAATAAATCAAATAGAAGATGAAACTAAAAAAACAGAGCTAATGCAAAAATATGAAAATTTAAGAGGAAAATTATCTAATGCCCAAGGTATACCAGAGCTATTAGCTCAAAATATACAAAAAAAGAACGGAAGATACATTGTTTTCATTCCAGTTTCAGATAATGGCGAAGATTTAGAAGACGAATATGGAAATAAGTCAGGAAAAAAGACTCAAGAGGATAAAATAAAAGAAGCTGAAATGCAATTAAGAGAATGGCTAAAAGGAGTAGATGAAACTAAATACGATGACAAAGGTAATATAATAGATGGTCCAGAAATATATTCAATGCTAGGACAGTATAGTCAAAAAAGAAATGCCAAAGAGCTAAATGGGTTTGAAACATCTGATAGTGAACACACAAAAATAATGATTGTAATGAACAAATTAAATGAAGGTGTTCACGTAAAAGGACTTGACGGAATAATATGGACGAGAGCACTAGATGAAAATTCAAAAATATTATTATTACAACAACTAGGAAGAGCAATATATGGTATAGATCCACAAAAGCCAGTAAAAGATGAAGATAGACCACTAGTAATAGATTTGCCAAATAATTTATTAAATGTAGATTTACAAAAAACAATAAACACATATACACAAAAAGATGACTTAGAGCTATTAAATGAAATGGTAGAATGGGTACAAGCACATGATGGATATATACCAGATATAAACAGCAATAGCAGAGAAGAAGCAAGAAGAGCTATTACATTAAAAAGAATACAAAGCAAGTACGAAAAATATTTACAAAATCCAGAACTATACAATGATTTTGACGAAGAAGAGCAAGGAGAGATAGAAGAAATACAAAATATAATAAAAAAAGGATCCGAAATAGATTTATGGGAAATAGAATTCCCAGACAAAATAGGAAAAAATGGAAAAAAAGTAAATGAGAGCGAATTAGAAAATATAGAATTCTATTTAGAAGGAACAATGAGAGATTTATATGAATTGCAAGAGGAGATAGAGGAAGAAGAAGAAAAAAAAACTGTAGAGCGATTTATTGGAAAGATAGAGACACTAATTAATTTAGTTGAAACAGATAAACCTGAGGTAATAAAAATAAAAGCAAGAGATACCATAGGAAAATTAGCAGAAGGATTAGGAATAAGCGAAGAGCAAATAGAAGAAGCAGGTTTAGATTCAACGTTTAAAATTGGACAACAAAAAGCAAACATAGCAGAATACTATAGAGATGCAAGAGATGTAGCAGAGGGGAAAAAGAAAAAAAGAATTACAACGCGGAAAACCTCCAACACCTGAGCAAGTAGGCGGAAATCCTCCAACACCTGAGCAAGTAGATAAATTAAAAAAGCTAGGAATATCATTAGAAAAGAAAAGCAAATCAAAAAAAGAGCTAGCTGAAGCAGCTTTTCCTGCAATAACAGACCCAGATTTATTGGATTCAGAGCAACAAGCTTTAGATACACTAATATCAAAAACAGAAGAAAAAGGAGGCAAAAATGGTCAAAAGCAACAATCGTAAAAATGCATATCAAGAGGCATACACAATTTTACAAGAGCTAGACGAAGAAGAATATTTAAAAATACCACCAGAAGTAATACAAGCACTAAAAGAAAATAGGAATGAAGAATATTACTACGAAGTAGATGAAGATCAAGAGCTAAAATATCAGCCAATGTTACCAGAAACAAGAGCAATAATATTCAACATATTTAGAAATTATTTAGCAACACCAGAGCAAAAAGAAAAAATTAAAAAAATGATATTAGAAGAAAGGGCAAAATTAGAAATAAAAAAGAAACAGCAATATAATCCAGAAAATATTTTTAAATCAAATACACAACAAGCAACAAAGATAGAACCAGTAAAAGAAACAGAAGCCCTTGTTAAAGTTAAAAAGGAAAATTGGTTTAAAAGAGCGATTGAAAAAATAAAAAGTTGGTTTAAAAAGAATGAGTTATAATATGTGAAAAAAATAAAATTCTAGAAGGAATGTTACCAATAAAACAACAAAAATTAGTAACTGCATGGATTGAAATTCATAAAGAAGAGCTAAAAGCTTTATGGAAAGTATGTCAAAATGATGGTGAAATCTTTAAAATTGCACCTTTACAATAGGAGGTTAAAATTATGATACCACCAAGAATAAAAGAAGTACAAGCTTTAGATAATTTCTTTCTAAAAATTACATATGTAAATGGTGAAGAAAAATTATATGATATGAAAAAAATTTACAAGAAGAATTCTACAAGAATTTAAAAAATATAGCTTATTTTAAACTAGTAAAATCAGTTGGTGTCACGGTAGAATGGACAAATGGAGAAGATATAGATCCAAATGAGTTATATGAAAATAGCAAATTAATAAAATAGTAAATCTAAATGATATTAAGCATAGATATTTTCTATGCTTAATGTTATTTAGCAAACTTAAATTTTTTCCCCTGTTCCCATTGACTAAAATTCCCTATGATTATATAATCATAGGGAATTTTAATTATAAAAAGGAGATGGCATAATTAATGAATAATAACAAAAAATTTTATATAACAACTCCTATATATTATCCAAGTGGAAAATTTCATATAGGTACAGCATATGCAACAACATTAACAGATTGTATAAGAAGATATAAAAAGGCTAGAGGCTTTGATACATATATGCTAACAGGTCTTGATGAACATGGTCAAAAAGTTCAAACTGTAGCAGAAAAAAGAGGATTAACACCTCAAGAGCATGTAGATGAAATGGCAGCTGATGCTAAAAAGCTATGGAAATTAATGGATATTGGATATAATGACTTTATAAGAACAACAGATGAAAGACATGTTAAAGCAGTACAAAAAATAGTAGAAAAATTCTTAGAAAATGGTGACATTTACAAAGGAACATATGAAGGTTGGTACTGTATGCCTTGTGAAAACTATTTTACAGAAACTCAATTAGTAGACGGAAAATGTCCAGATTGCGGCAGACCAGTAACAAAAATGCAAGAAGAATCATATTTCTTCGATATGAAAAAATATGAAGGTTGGTTAAAAGAATTTTACAAAGAAAATCCACATTTTATAGAGCCAGAATCAAGAAAAAATGAAATATTTAATAATTTTATAAATCCAGGACTTGAAGATTTATGTATAAGTCGTACAACATTTGATTGGGGAATTCCAATGCCAAATGATCCAAAACATGTATTATATGTATGGTTAGATGCTCTAACAAACTATATTACAGCATTAGGCTATATGTCAGATGATGATTCTTTATTCAAAAAATATTGGCCAGCAGACCTACACATAGTAGGAAAAGAAATAATAAGATTTCACGGAATATATTGGCCAATTTTCTTACATGCATTAGGGCTAGAGCTTCCAAAACAAATATATGCACATAGCTGGATTGTAATGAAAGATGGAAAAATGTCAAAATCTGTAGGAAATGTAATATATCCAGAAACATTAATAGAAAGATATGGACTAGATGCAACAAAATATTATCTACTAAAATTAATGAGCTTTGCACAAGATTCAATGTTTACACCAGAAGATTTTGTAGAAAGATTTAATTCAGATTTAGCAAATGATCTAGGAAATCTATTAAACAGAACAATAGGAATGATGAACAAATATTTTGATGGAACAATACCAACAGAAATCAAAGAAAGAACAGAATTTGATGATTCACTAGAAGAATTTACAAAAAGTCAAATTGAAAAAGCAGAAAATAATATGGATACATATCATGTAAGTAATGCAATATCAGACATATGGGCAATAATAGCAAGAACAAACAAATATATAGATGAAACAGCACCATGGACATTATCAAAATCAGAAAATGAACAAGAAAAAGAAAAACTAAAATCAGTAATGTTCCACTTAGCAGAAAACTTAAGAAAAATAGCAATATTAATAACACCAATAATGCCAGAAACATCAAATAAAATGCTAGTTCAATTAGGTTTAACAGAGCAAGATAAAGACTGGGAAACATTAAATAACAATAATCAAATAAAACCAGAAACAAAAGTAATATCAAAAGGAGAGCCTTTATTTGTAAGACTTGAAAAAGAAGAAGAAATAGAATACATAAAAAATGCAATGAAAAAATAATAAAATCTCATGTATTCAAAAACGGAGGAAAAACAAGATGGCAAATTCAAAAATCATAGTAATAGAAGGAGCTCAAGGAGCAGGAAAAACTACAATTACAGACTATTTAAGAAATAGTGTCAAACATACAAATTTATACAGACTAAGCGGAATAAGTGATAGTACAAAAGCAGGACTACAAAAATCTAAAAAAATGTACGAAGACTTAAACGAATACATAAAAAAAATGGAAAACCTAAACATAAATTTATTATTTGACAGAACTTTTTTTTCAGAAGAAAACTACTGCAGACTAGGATTTAAAGATTATTCATTTACAGATGTATACAATAAATTGTTAGATGATTTTAGTAAAATGGATTTTGAAATCTACTATATTACATTATATTTAAAAGATGAAAATCTATTTGAAGAAAGACTAAAACGTGATGGAAAAGTAGAGCCAGCATATGCAAAATTCAGTGCTCAAAGCAGTGTAAATCAACAACGAGTATACTTACAAATGTCAGAAGAAATTAAACAAAAATACCCAAATATTCATGTATATAATATTGAAAATAGCAAACCATTAGAGAATGTTCAAAATGAACTAAAAGAAATTTTGAAATTTTAGATAATTATATGCACTAAATTAATACATAAGAAAGAAGAGGAATTGCAAAATGGAAATAATGAAACCAAACTTAGATGGAATTACAGAGTGTAACACAATAAAAGGAGTAATAAGAGAGGCAAAAATAAGAGATATGGATGTTGCTTGTTGCTTTTTTAACAAATGTTATGAAGCAAATGTCGAAACAGACAAAATGGAGTTTAGTTCATGCGAATTTAAGGATTGTATATGCTTAAATAGCAAATTTGAAAAGGTATATTTTACAGATGTTTTATTCGAAAATTGTGACTTTTCAAATACAATGTTTTATGAATGCAATTTTGTGAGAGTAACTTTTAGAAATTGTAAATTAGTAGGGTCAAACCTTTGTAATGTAAATATGTACAATATATTAATAGATAATACAAATGTGTCATATGCAAATATGTCACTTGGAACATATAAAGAAGTATGTTTTTCAGAATCAAAATTATCAAATTCTGTAATACAAGAGGTAATATTTAAAGATGTAGAATTTGATAAAACAAATTTAATAGCATCACAATTATGCAGAACAAATTTAAATGGAATAGATGTTTCAAATTGTGATATAACAGGGGTAGCGATTTCTCAAGACTATATAAAAGGTTTAATTGTAAATGAAATGCAAGCAGTTGAATTATCAAAACTATTAGGAGTAGTGGTAAAGTAAGAAAGTGAGGATTTTTTGATGAGTTTTATTGATAGTATAAAAATAAGAGCTAAAAAGGATATAAAAACAATTGTGTTACCTGAAGGAAATGACATTAGAACAATTGAGGCTGTTGAAAAGGTTAGAAAAGAACAATTTGCAGATGTTATTGTTCTTGGTAATAAAGACGAAATTTTAAATATGGCTAAGGAACATAATATTAACATAGATGGTGTAAAAATTATTAATCCTGTAGAAGATGCAAGATTTGAAAAATTTGCTAATGAGTTTTATGAACTTAGAAAAGCAAAAGGTATGACATTAGAAAAAGCAGAAGAAATATTAAAAGATGAAACTTACTTTGGTATGATGATGGTTAAATTAGGGTATGCTGACGGACTAGTTTCTGGAGCTTGTCATTCAACTGCTAATACATTAAGACCAGCACTTCAAATTTTAAAAACAGCACCTGGAACAAAATTAGTTTCTGCATTTTTTGTTATGTGTGTTCCAAATTGTGAATATGGAGAAAATGGAACTTTTATATTTTCAGATAGTGGACTTAATGAATATCCAGATGCAGATAGCTTATCAGAAATTGCAATTTCATCAAGTAAAAGTTTTGAACAATTAGTTGGTAAAAAAGCAAAAGTAGCAATGCTTTCATATTCAACATATGGAAGTGCAACATCACCACTTACAGAAAAAGTTGTAGAAGCAACAAGCATATTAAAAGAAAAAGCACCAGATTTAATATGTGATGGAGAGCTACAATTAGATGCAGCTATAATACCAGAAATAGCAGAATCAAAGGCACCTGGAAGTCCTGTAGCTGGACAAGCAAATACTTTAATATTCCCAGACTTAGATGCAGGAAATATAGGATATAAGTTAGTTCAAAGATTAGCAAAAGCAGAAGCATATGGTCCATTATGTCAAGGAATTGCAAAACCTGTAAATGATTTATCAAGAGGATGCTCAAGCGATGATATAGTAGGCGTAATTGCAATAACTGCAGTTCAAGCACAAGAGCAATAAAACCATATTAAGGAGGCAATATGAAAATACTAGTATTAAATAGTGGAAGTTCATCACTAAAATATCAATTAATAGATATGAACAATGAACAAGTCCTAGCAAAAGGAAACTTTGAAAGAATAGGACAAAACAATTCTTTTTTAACTCACAAAGTTGGAGGAGAAAAACATAAATTTGAAAAGCCAGTATCAAATCATGAAAAAGCCATTAAATTTGTTTTAAAAAAATTACAAAGCAATGTATATGGCGTAATAAAATCTCCAGATGAAATTAATGCAATAGGACATAGAATTGTCCATGGAGGAGAAAAATTTACAAAACCTGTTATTATAACTGATGAGGTAATGAAGGGAATAGAAGAATGTATAGAGCTTGCGCCATTACATAATCCAGCTGCAATTTTAGGAATTAAGGCTTGTCAATCTGTAATGCCAGGGAAAACAAATGTGGCAGTTTTTGATACATCTTTTCATCAAACAATACCAGCAGAAAGCTACATATATCCAATACCATATAAATATTATGAAGACTATAAAATTCGTAAATATGGTTTTCATGGAACATCACATGAATATGTAGCAAATAGAGTTGCCGAAATTATGAATAAAGATATAAAAGATTTAAAAATAGTTAATTGTCATTTAGGACAAGGTGCTAGTGTATGTGCAATAAAAAATGGAGTTTCTGTAGATACAAGTATGGGATTTACTCCACTTGGGGGAATTCCAATGGGAACAAGATCTGGTGATTTAGATCCATCTGTTGTTACATATATTGCTAAATATAGAAATCATACACCAGAGGAAATGGATGAAATATTAAATAAAAAATCTGGAGTATACGGAATATCTGAAGTTTCTGTAGATTTTAGAGATATAGAGGCCGAAGCTGCAGATGGTGATAAAAATGCACAAATGGCTCTTGAAAATTTTGCATATAATGTTGCACAATTCGTTGCTAAATATGCTGTTTCAATGGGCGGAATAGATGTGCTTACTTTTACTGCAGGAGTAGGTGAAAAAGGTCCAGAATCAAGAAAGAAAATATGTGACTATTTGAAGTTTTTAGGAGTAGAAATTGATGATGAAAAAAATAAAATTAGAAATCAAGAAGTGGAAATTTCTGCAGATACTTCAAAAGTAAAAATACATGTTGTACCAACAAATGAAGAATTGCTTATTGCAAGAAGAACAAAGGAATTGTGTGAATAAAATAAATTTTAGAAGGGAAGAAAAAATATGAAAATATTAGTTTTAAATTGTGGTAGTTCATCACTAAAATATCAATTAATCAATATGGAAACAGAGCAAGTTATAGCAAAAGGAAATTATGAAAGAATAGGAACTGAAAAATCTTTTATAACACATAAAGTTAATGGTGAAAAATATGTTACAGAAAAAGCAGCTCCAACACATAAAGAAGCTCTTGAATTTATAATTGAACAATTAACAAAAACAGATTATGCTGTAATAAAAGATTTAAATGAAATAAATGCAATAGGTCACAGAGTTGTTCATGGTGGAGAAAAATTTGCAGATCCAGTTTTAGTTGATGACGATGTAGTAGCAGGAATTCGTGAATGTGCAGAATTAGCACCTGTTCACAATATGGCAGCTGCTATGGGAATTGAAGCATGTAGAAACTTAATGCCAAATAAACCAAATGTAGTTGTTTTTGATAATGGATTCCATCAAACAATACCAGAAGAAAGATTTTTATACCCAATTCCTTATCATTATTATAGAGATTACAAAATACGTAAATATGGTTTCCACGGAACATCTCATTCTTATGTATCAAAAAGAGTTGCAGAAGTAATGGGAAAACCTGTAGAAGAATTAAAAACTGTAGTTTGTCATATTGGACAAGGTGCAAGTATATGTGCTGTTGAAGGCGGAAAATCTGTAGATACAAGTATGGGATTAACTCCACTTGGTGGAATTATGATGTGTGCAAGAAGCGGTGATTTAGACCCATCAGTTGTAACATACATAATGAAAAAAGATAATATTGCACCAGAAAAAATGGATTTAATGTTAAATAAAGAATCTGGTTTACTAGGAATGTCAGGTGTTTCAGCAGATGTAAGAGATGTAGAAGCAGCTGCAGATGAAGGAAATGAAAGAGCAATACTTGCATTAAAAGCATATGACCTAAATATCGCACAATATGTAGCAAAATATGGAGTATCAATGGGAGGAATAGACACAATAGTATTTACAGCAGGTGTCGGAGAAAACCAAATTAGAAGAAGAGCAAGTATATGTAAAAATCTAGAATTCTTAGGAGTAAAACTAGATGAAGAAAAGAACAAAATAAAAGGTGAAGAAATAGAAATATCAGCACCAGACTCAAAAATAAAAGTATATGTAATACCAACAAACGAAGAGCTAGTAATAGCAAGAGAAACAAAGAATCTAATAAGTAAATAATCATAAACATTGTGGAGAATATAATGGAAAATAAATTACAAAATTTATTTAGTCAATGTGTCGAAGAGCTAAAATCCATAGGAATTGATATAAATAACAACAAATTAATTGGCGAAATAAATATATCACTTGCCAAAAGAAACGTCAAAAGATATGGTTGTTGCAGACATGAAGACCCAGATGAAAAATATAAAGTAATAACAAAAAAAGGCTATAAAAGATACATTACATACGAAAGATTTAACAAAAACTATGTAGAAATAAGCAAATGGGTGATGGAATTAAACGATGATATTATAAAAAATACCATAATGCACGAAATAATACATTGCTTTCCATATTGCAATAATCATGGCAAAGAATTTAAAAAATATGCAGGATACATAAACACACATTTAGGATATAGTGTATCCAGACTGGGAAACAAAGAAGAAGATTACAAAAAAAGCAATTTAGAATATGATATTCCACAAACAACTCCAAATTATAAATATAAAATAGAATGTCAAAAATGTGGAAAATATTTTTTCAGACAAAGATATAACAAAAATTTAACAAGACATTATAGATGCGGAATTTGTGGAGGTAAATTAAAAGCTGTAAAGGTTAGATAATAATTAAAAAGAAAAAG
>FR878304.1:0-776 GCA_000434335.1 Clostridium sp. CAG:492 | reverse complement strand
GTCCTTGAAATTAAATTTTCAAGGACCGTCCCCTAAAAAGTTGACACTTGTACTAAAACATGATAATATACAAACAAACATTTGCAAGAGGCGATAAAATGATTTATAAATATAATGAATTAGTAAGAGACAAAATTCCTTCAGAAATAAATGCTAAGCCAGGAAGAAAATGCTCATATTTTATAATGAATGATGAGGATTATGATAAGGCCTTAGATGATAAGTTAACAGAAGAATTAAATGAATATAAGGAAGATCACAGCATAGAAGAGCTAGCTGATTTAATGGAAGTTGTAACTGCTATTATGAAGTTTAGAAAAATATCAATTGATGAATTAAAAAGTACAATGGATAAAAAAAGAGCTAAAAAAGGTGGATTTAATGATAAAATATATCTAAAAGAGATTGAAGAATTAGAAAATAAGAAAGAAGAGCAACATCTAAAAAATAAGCAATTACAATGATTAGAAAATTTGAATAAAAATAGCAGTTTAAATGAAGTACAAAGTTATTTTAAGGAAATGATTAAGTTACGAAGTTTTATGAATAATAAAGAAAATATATCAAATATAATGCTATTATTAACTGAAGAAGTTGGAGAACTTGCAAAAGCAATACGAAAAGATGCTACAGACTTAAAGATTGATTCAAATAAAATTGGAAACTATGATTCAATTGAAAGCGAAATAGCAGATGTTTTTATTGTTTTAAATTCAATTTGTACAGCTCTAGATATAAATTTGTTTGATGCAATATATAATAAAGAGCATATAAAT
>FR878303.1 GCA_000434335.1 Clostridium sp. CAG:492 | reverse complement strand
AAGGAACTTTTGATATTGGATTAGACTCACATAAATCAATATTTGAAATTTTAGTAGATAATTTAAAATCTGCAAATGAAAAGTACAATGTTATTGTACCTTGGTATATTATGACAAGCAAAGAAAATGATGCACAAACACAAGAATTTTTCGAAAAAAACAATTTCTTTGGATATGATAAAAACAGTATAAAGTTTTTCCAACAAGGTAAATTGCCAATGTGCAATGAGCAAGGGAAAATACTTGTTAATGAAAATGGAATTATAAAAGAAGCATCTGATGGTCATGGTGGAATATTCCAATCAATGAAAAAAAACAACATTACAGCAGATATGGAAAAAAGAGGTGTTAAATGGGCTTTTATCGGTCCTGTTGACAATGTACTTGTAAAAATGGTTGATCCAATTTTATTAGGTGTAATGATTGATAAAAATGTTTCTGCTGGAGGTAAAAGTGTTGTAAAAGCAAATCCATCAGAAAAAGTTGGCGTTTTCTGTAAAAGAAACGGAAAACCAGGTGTTGTAGAATATACAGAAATTTCAAAAGAAATGGCAGAAAGAACTGATGCAAATGGAGAATTAGTTTTCGGTGAATCACATATAAATTGTAATATGTTTAGTGTAAAAGCAATTGAAGATGTTGCAAATAAAAATTTACCTTATCATGTAGCTCATAAAAAAGCTAGTTATCTTGATGAAAACGGAAATTTAGTTGTTCCAGATAAGCCTAATGCTTATAAATTTGAATCATTTATTTTTGATGCTTTTGATATGTTAGATGATATGGCAATTTTAAGAGTAAAAAGGGAAGAAGAGTTTGCACCAGTAAAAAATGCAGAAGGAACAGATAGCCCAGAAACAGCAAGAGCTTTATATAAAAAGTTTTATAATATAAAATAATAATAAATGTAGTTATAAATGTAATAAGGTAATCTAAAAAATAAATTAA
>FR878302.1 GCA_000434335.1 Clostridium sp. CAG:492 | reverse complement strand
AAGGAGGTCACTATGCAGAAAGATAGTATAGAAGAAGATATAGCAATAGCAAAAAAATTGATAACAACAAAATTTAATAATGATTATTCAGTTGACAATAAAGACAAAGAAGCAATAGAACATATTTTAACAGACTATAAAAGAGTATTAAAAGAAAATGAAGAGTTAAAAAACAACACAAGAAAAAATGAGCAAAATTCTTTAAAATATTAAATAAATCAAGAAAAACAAATGAATATATAATGTACAAGGGCGAAAAATGGATAAAAGAAAAGTATTGTATTCCAATTCAAAAAGTGAAAGATATAATAAAAGAATTAAATATGATAGGTGTTTTAAGTGAAAGAAAATAGTATAGAAGAAGATATAGAATGCAGACAAGATTTTTTAGAATTTGATCTTGATGGCGATTGGGCTGAACTGAAGAAAATATTAAATAAATCAAGAAAAACAAATGAATATATAATGTATAAGGGCGAAAAATGGATAAAAGAAAAGTATTGCATTCCAATTCAAAAATTGAAAGATATAATAAAAAAATTAAATATTGACATAGAAAGAAACAAAAGAAGAAAAATACAGCATAATGAAGACGGAAGTTTGCAAATGGAAATGATAGCATATGATCCAGCAATAATAAAAATGAGATTATTAAAATTATTAGAGAGTGAGGAATAAGTATGAATAAATTTAAATTAGGGCAAAGAGTAAAGATAAAAGCAACTGGAAATATTGGGGAAATATTAGATATTAGCGAAGATGTTGACATAAATTGTTATGGTTCAACAAACTTAAATTATTACATAAGTTTTAAAAATAATGATTCGTTATATTATTATTTTTTTACAGTACACGATTTAGAAGAAGTAAAAGATATATTAGATTCAGAAGAAAAAGAATATTTAAGCAATATTATAAAACCATTTAGA
>FR878301.1:394-539 GCA_000434335.1 Clostridium sp. CAG:492 | reverse complement strand
GGAAAATGGTTCTGGTAAAAGTACATTAATAAAAACGATAGTAGGTCTTCATAAAAAAGATTCAGGGGAAATAATTAAAAATATAGATAATGATAAAATATCATATTTAGCACAAAATAATATGAAGGATCTAGACTTCCCGGCA
>FR878301.1:0-261 GCA_000434335.1 Clostridium sp. CAG:492 | reverse complement strand
ACATATTAGAAATAAAAAATTTAGTAAACAAACAAATAGGTGAATTATCAGGAGGACAAAGACAAAGAGTAATGTTAGCAAGAACAATAATAAGAGAGCCAGAGCTAATAATTTTAGACGAGCCTTGTAGTGGATTAGACATAAATATAACAAAAGAGCTATACACAATATTAGGAAAACTTCACAAAGAGCAAGGCACAACAATAATAATGGCAACACACGATCTAGAGGAAATAAAAACAATGGATGTAAGAGTAATAT
>FR878300.1 GCA_000434335.1 Clostridium sp. CAG:492 | reverse complement strand
ATTAGATATTGTCGTTAATATTAATCTAAGCAAAATTATAAAAATATATGAAATTAGCGCTGTCCTAATTAATTTTTTCCCTGTTCTTATTTTTTCATCATCTCCAAAGCTAAACTTTTTCATAAAAGCCCCTGTTGCAACAGAAATTCCAGCAGCTGGTGTTGCTAGTGCTAAAAGCCAAGTTTGTATTGTGTCAAATGCATCTTGAAGTGTAGAAATTAATTTTGGATATGGTGAAGCAAATGATTTTGTAGAAATAATTATTATAAAAATTGAAATAATACTTAAAACATATAAAAATTTCTTAACTATTGTCATCACAACCTTTCTTAAAATATGGAATTAATTTTAATTTTTGTGGTTTTATTATTTTATTTCCGTTAGATAAAAATGCCAAGGCAACAAATGTTTCTAATTCTTGTGTAAAAAATTTTGTATCAAAAACATAATCTTTTTCATATGTAGAGCTAATACTTTCTGAAATATTAGAATCTGTAGATTTAAATGTTTTCGTAACATATGAGTATTTAGTTTCTTTTGCATTTTCCGATATACTTTTAGATATTTTTTCTTTTTCTTCTTTACCAATCTGTTTTTGAACCTCTTCAATTGTATATGTATCATCAGTTCTAAACCAAATTTTATTAATTAAATTTTGAATTACAACTTTTAAAATGGATTCATCATTTAATGTTTTTAATAATGAAGTATAACTTTGTGTTGCAACAATATTAATACATTTTGCTTCTCTGCTCTGTGCAAAAAAATCCGCATCTGTTTCAGTAATATATTCGTGATATTCATCAGAAATAAATGCAACTGTTCTTGTTTTATTTTTATTGTTTTGTGCAAGCCTAGATAAAACTTCAGATTGAAAATCTAATTTTAAATATGCAGCAATTATTTTTGATAAATTTTTATATTCTGCAATATTCATATTTAAAACAACAATTTTTCCTTTTGATAATATTTCCTCTAAACCGTAAAAATTTTGTTCAATTTGTGTGGGGTTAAATGTTTTAGATACTTGATAATCTGATATAAAACAATTTGTTATTCTTGTAATTTCTGACTTTAAAATTGACATTGTTCTTGAATCTAATTTATAAAATTCTTTTTCGAAAAAAGTAATTGAAGTTAATAAATCATAACATTCTTCTTTAGAAAATTTATTTTTTTGAAATAATTTTTTTACAATTTCTATTTTTTCAATATAATAATTTTGATTTGTTACTAAATTATGAAGCTCTTCAAAATTCACATATCCATCATTATATAATCTGCAAAATTTTATACACTCACATAAGATTTGTTCAGATTTGTCTATCCAATACGACTCTGTTGTTTTTCCTGAAAATAGCTCTAAAATTATTTTTAGTCTATTAGCTAAAACACTTGCTTTTAAATTAGGTTTATTTAATGGATTATATTTATATTTTCCGCCTAATTCAATTACAATTACATCGTCCAATCGGTTATATTTATATGCAAATTTTCTTACCTGATTAAAATAGTTTCCTTTTACATCTAATATTAGCATTCCTATTTTTTTATCATAATTTTCACTTTCATATTCAATTAATTGTTCTGTAAATGGATACATTGCACTACTTGTTTTCCCTGTTCCTATTGTTCCTGTTATTAATATATTTTGATATAATCCCTTTTCTGGAATATATATTTTTTCATTTATTTCTGGTATTTTTCCAACACATATTTCTAATTTTTTTTCATAATTTTCATCCAAATTTATTATATTTATATTATTTTTTAATTTTTTTCTGTTTTTCGTTATTTTATTTTTTCTAATATTTTTTTGATTATTTTTATTATAATAATTATTATTTTTCTTTGAATTTTTTTCATTATTTTCTTTTATATTTTTTATTATTTTAAATATATTATTACTAATAATTATTGAGGAAATTATATATGAAAAAATAAATAGTAATTTAATATTATTCCATAATTGTGGCTGTTTTTCACAAATATCAAATGGATTTATTGCATATTTAATTATTATTTTTTTGGCATAAAAAATATCTTTAAAAATAAAAATACCTAAAATATCTAAAATAAAACTACAAATTAAAATAAGTATTTTTTTAATTTTATTCATCCTCCCTAAAAGTCTGTTTTTTTATTTTCAATTTTTCTCCCTGTTTATTTTTAGAATATTTACATTCAAATTTATTATAAATAGAGCTAAAAATTACAAATAAATTAAATAATAAAACCACAAAAAATAAATCTAATAAATCAATATTAAACCACCTCTTTCTATTTAATTTTGTTACTTGGAAATTTTTTTAGATTTTTGAATTAAATCTTTTTGAATTTTTTTTAGAATTAAAATTATAATAATATTTGTAACAACTTGCGTAATAATATAACATTTTTTTGATTTTGTCTATACTTTTGGCAAAATTTGTGTTAAAATATTATTACTGTTTAAATAAAAAGAAAGGTTGGTAACAATTATGACTATTAATAAAGATACAAAAATAGGAGATTTATTACAAGAATGTCCTGAAAAAGCTTCACTTTTATTAGAAGCAGGAATGCATTGTTTAGGTTGCCCTGCATCTCAAGCTGAAACATTAGAAGAAGCCTGTGATGTACACGGAATCGATGTAGAAGAATTAGTAAAACAATTAAATGCATAAATAGTAAATTTGAAGTTTAAATAAAAATTTAAACTTCAATTTATTAATTTTATAAAAGAGGAGAGTAATTATTTATGTTTCAAAAACTTGATGATGTTGAAAAAAAATATGAAGATTTAACAAAAAAAATAAGTGACCCTGAAATAATAGCTGCTCAAACAGAATGGAAAAATTATATGAAAGAGCACGCTGATTTAGAGCCAATTGTTTTAAAATATCGTGAATATAAAAAAGTAAAACAACAATTAGATGAAGCAAAAGAAATGTTAAATGACCCAGAGCTAAAAGATTTAGCTGAAATGGATTATTTAGACTGTAAAGAAAAACTACCAAAACTAGAAGAAGAGCTAAAACTTTTATTAATTCCTAAAGATCCAGATGATGACAAAAACATTATTTGTGAAATCAGAGCAGGAACAGGTGGAGACGAAGCAGCACTATTTGCAGGAACATTATTTAGAATGTATTCAATGTATGCAGAAAGAAAACACTGGAAATTAGAAGTTTTAAATGAAAACGAAACAGGATTAGGTGGTTATAAAGAAATTTCATTTATGATAACTGGAAAAGGTGCATATAGTAGATTAAAATTCGAAAGTGGAACACATAGAGTTCAAAGAGTTCCAGACACAGAAAGCAGTGGTAGAATACATACATCAGCTGCAACAGTAGCTGTTCTTCCAGTAGTTGAAGATGTCGAAATTGAAATTAATCCAGCAGATATAAAAATGGATGTTTTTAGAGCATCAGGTGCCGGAGGACAACATATCAATAAAACTTCATCAGCCGTAAGATTAACTCACATTCCAACAGGAATTATAGCAGAATGTCAAACTGAAAGATCTCAATTTCAAAATAAAGATTATGCAATGAAACTATTAAAATCAAGACTATACGAAATAGAAAAAGCCAAACAAGATGCAGCAATAGAAAACAGCAGAAAATCACAAGTTGGTAGTGGTGACAGAAGTGAAAAAATAAGAACATATAACTATCCACAAGGTCGTATAACAGACCACAGAATAGGAATGAGCATCTTCCAAATGGACGACTTTCTAAACGGAAATTTAGACGACTTAATAGACAACCTAGCGGCAGCAGCCAATGCTGAAAAATTAAGAAGCGAAGATGAATAAACAAAAAAGGTTTGAATAAAATTCAAACCTTTTTTTGTTTTGGCAATGGCTACCTTAAATCTTCATACTAAGACTAACTTTCTGTCTATCATTATCAATTTTTATAACCTTAACTTTTACAATATCACCAATTGAAACAACATCAGATGGATTTTTAACATAATTTTCGCTTAATTCAGATATATGAACTAAACCATCATGCTTTACTCCAATATCAACAAAAGCACCAAAATCAATAACATTTCTTACTGTTCCATTTAATACCATACCTTCCTTCAAATCTTCAAATTTTAATACATCAGAACGAAGTATTGGCTTAGGCATTTCATCTCTTGGGTCCCTTCCAGGTTTTGAAAGCTCATCAATAATATCTTTTAATGTCATTTCTCCAATTTCTAATTTTTGTGACATATCTTTTATATTTACGCCACTTAATTTTAATTTGATATCTTTTATTTTTTCAGAATCTTTTAAATCCTCTTTTTTATATCCAATATTTTCTAATAACTGCTCTGCCTTTTCATAACTTTCCGGATGAACAGCAGTTATTTCAAGTGGATTTTTTCCATCAAAAATTCTTATAAACCCTGCACATTGTTCGAAAGCAATTTTTCCTAGTTTTGGAACTTTTAATAGCTCTTTTCTCTCCATTATTTTTCCATTTTCATCTCTATATTTAACAATATTATTCGCAACAGTTTTATTAATTCCAGAAACATATGATAATAAAGATGGAGTAGCAGTATTTACATCAACTCCGACTTCATTAACAGCATCTTCTACTACGCCTGCAAGGCTTTCCGCTAATTTTTTTTGATTAACATCATGTTGATATTGACCAACTCCAATAGCTTTTGGATCTATTTTTACAAGTTCTGCTAAAGGATCTTGTAATCTTCTAGCTATTGATATTGCCCCTCTTAATGAAACATTTATATCAGGATATTCTTCAGTAGCAAGCTTAGAAGCTGAATATACAGAAGCTCCTGCCTCACTAACTATAGCATAATACACTTCTTGATCAATTTCTGAAATCATATCAGCGACAAACTTTTCAGACTCCCTTGATGCAGTTCCATTACCAATTGCAATCATATTTATATTATATTTTTTTATTAAAGATTTTAGCTCTTTTTTTGCTTCTTCAACTTTGTTTTGTGGCTCTGTAGGATATACAGTTGTTGTTGCTAACAATTTACCAGTTTCATCAATAACAGCAATTTTGCATCCAGTTCTATATGCAGGATCAAATCCCATAACAGTCAATCCCTTAAGTGGAGCTCCCATTAATAATTGTTTTGCATTTTGCCCAAAAACTTTTATAGCCTTTTCCTCAGCTTTTTCTGTTAAATCTGATCTTATTTCCCTTTCAACAGATGGTTCAATTAATCTCTTAAAACTGTCTTCAACAGTATCTTCAAGAATATTTGCATAACTACTATTTTTATCCTTTATAACATCTCTTTCAATAAAATCAATAATATTCTCTTCTGGTTTCTGAATTTTTAATTTTATAGCATTTTCTTTTTCTGCTCTATTTATAGCTAAAATTCTATGACTTGGAATTTTATTAACTTTTTCATTAAAGTCAAAATACATTTGATATGTTGCTTTATCTTCTTTCTCATCTTTTTCGTTTACTTCTGTAGCAATAACCCCATCCCTATAGCAATATCTTTTTATTTCTTTTCTGTATGTTGGATTATCAGAAATATTTTCAGCTATAATATCTTTAGCTCCAGCTATGGCATCCTCAACTGTTTCAACACCTTTTTCTGGATCAATAAATTTCTTTGCAATTTC
Source organism: Clostridium sp. CAG:492 (assembly GCA_000434335.1). Classification (GTDB taxonomy): domain Bacteria; phylum Bacillota; class Clostridia; order TANB77; family CAG-508; genus CAG-492. The sequence goes on along the minus strand of FR878300.1, from coordinate 1,984 downwards.
TTCTATAGAAACCTTATTGTCTTGATTAATTAAAGCTTCTGAAAGTGGCTCTAGTCCCTTTTCCTTAGCAACAGTAGCTCTCGTTCTCTTTTTTTGCTTGTATGGTCTATAAATATCTTCAACTTCAGCTAAAATTTTAGCATTCTGTAATGCCTTTACTATCTCATCTGTAAGTTTTCCTTGCTCTTCAATAGAATTTTTTACTTCTTCTTTTCTGTTTTCAAGATTTCTTAAATAATTTAGTCTCTCATATAATATTCTTAAATCTTCATCACTCAATCCGCCAGTAACTTCTTTTCTATATCTAGCTATAAAAGGAATTGTATTTCCTTCATCAATTAAATTTACTGCATTTTCAACTTGCTTATATTTAACATTTAATTCATCAGCTATAATTTGTAATATATCCATTAAATTCATTCCTTATATAATAAAATTTAAGTTTTTTATAGGAACTCATAAACCCTTTAATTAATTTTTTAATAACTATATAATTTTAATCTATTTTCTAGCCCAGACAGAAACACTTCCGCCATCACAATAAAAAATACCATTTCCATCTTTATCAACATAAACATTTTCTTTCATATTTCCAGTTATATCTGATAATACACAATTTGCTAAATTTTGTCCTACATTAATAGCTTTTGAACCTCCTGCATTATCACTCATTATAACAACTAATCCAGAATTTTTATGCTCTTTATCGCCTTCTCTTACCCAAGCGATAATATGTTCATCATCAAAATAGTCAGTTTGTTTTCCATAAGCATACAGTTTTCTTGCAAATAATATTGGATTAATTTTAGTTTTTATTGATGAATCTGCATTTCCGTGTGTTCCATAATAATCACCATAAAAAACACATGGAACTCCAGACTCCCTAAGTAAAATTAGCGCATATGCTAACGGTTTAAACCATCCTTGTATTTCAGATTGCAACGCTTGTCCCATTTGAGTATCATGATTATCAACAAAAGTAACAGCATTATTCGGCATAGCTTGTACAAGTGTGCCATCAAATATTTTTCTCATATCATAATTTCCACCACTATTTGAAGCATTATATAAATTATAATGAAGTGGTACATCAAATAAACACATATTTTGATTACTTTTATTTAAATAATTGCATAAAATATCAATATTATTATTCCAATATTCACCAACAAAAAATAAATCTTTATCAGAGCTATTTTGCATATTATCAACCCAGTTTTTGAAAAAACTTTCTCTCATATGTTTTATGGCATCTAATCTAAATCCATCTAAATCACAAAATTTTAAATACCATTTTCCCCAATTATTAAGTTCTTCCACTACATCAACATTATTTAGGTCGACATCATCTCCCATTAAATAATCAAAATTTCCATTTTCTTTATCTACATCATTATCCCAATTTTTTCCATAAAATTTAAAAATTGCGTTTCTTTTACCTCGCTCATCCCAATCTACGCCGTGAAAATGTGTCCAATTCCATTTAAAATCAGAATATTTATTATTTCTATTATTAAAATTAAATTTTGTCCACGCCAAAATGTTATATGGCTCTCCAGATATAACATTTCTATCATTCATATAAACTTCACAAGCAATTACATCTTCAGTTTCATCTGCTCCCATTTTTTGATTAAAAACTACATCTGCAATTGCTTTTATATCACATCTATGTAAAGCCTCAATTGCTTCCAAATATTGATCTTTAAGACCATATTTTGTTGGAACTGTACCTTTTTGATCAAATTCACCTAAATCATATAAATCATAAACTCCATATCCAACATCATGAATACCAGAAGCACACTTATATGCAGGTGGCAACCATACCATATTAATTCCTAAGTTTTTTAAATTTTGTGCATCTTTTTTTATTTTATACCATAAAGTGCAATTTTCTGGATAATACCACTCAAAATATTGCATCATAGTTTTGTTATATTTCAAAATAAATCATCTCCACTTTGCTTTTGCAAAAATATTA
>FR878299.1:9251-9361 GCA_000434335.1 Clostridium sp. CAG:492 | reverse complement strand
CTGATACATCTAACTTTGTAATATTTGGATCTAATACATTAATTTTATATTCATATACATTTGATTCAAATTTTGGGCTTAATGTGTATCCATTTATTTTTAATGATGAT
>FR878299.1:3755-9209 GCA_000434335.1 Clostridium sp. CAG:492 | reverse complement strand
GTTGCTTCCTCACCTTTTTTCACATTTATTGTGTAGATTCTTGTAGTTCCATCTTGTGCTGTTACTGTTATTTTTACTGCATTATCACCTGCTACTAATGATTCATTTCCTGTAATTTCAACAGTAGCTTTTTCATCATTTGGAGCTGCTTTTATTTCTAATTTTTCTACATCTGCACCTACATTTAATGTATATGATGTTGTTTCTGGATTAAATTCTGGATCTAAACCTTCTGGTGTTACTTCTAATGTTTTTAATGCTTTATCAGATGCTTTTGATGGCTCTTCTGTTGTTAATAGTGATGTTTTTATATATCCAGTTCCTCCATTATAAGAAACTTTAGACCATCCATTATCACTAATTCCAGTACGAGTAACACTTTCTCCAGCTTTTAATGTACCAATTTTGTCACTATCTGCACTATAGTTTTTACGAATATTTATGTCTCCTGTCGCATATACTTTGTCATTTGCTGATTTAAATGTTGGCTCTGTTGTGTCGTTGTTATCTTTGTTATTACTTTTTTTGTCATTATTTTTAGTATTTGTTGAATCATCTTTGCCATTAGGTGTTGATTTACCAGCTATAGAAATAGAGCCTCCTGAAACATTTTTTAAATTTCCTGAAGAATCTGACATTTTTCCTACCGGTGTAACTGTAACCTTAACACCATTATCTGAGTTGGCTTTTACAGTCATAGAAAATGACCCTTCTAGCCATTCACTTGAACTACTTGATGATGTTCCCCCACTTACACTGATACTTACTTTACCTGTGTATGATGAAGAAATTGTTATATTTGCACTTTCACCATTTGAAATATTTTTCTTTGAACTGCTAACATTTATATCAGCAGCCATAGATTTTACTGTAATAGCAATTAATAGTACTATCATTGATATTATAACTTTTTTTATCACTCGTATCTTATTCATTTTTATCCCTTTCCATATAAATTATTTCATTATTTCTTTTTTTATAAGAACATAGTCTGCTGGATCTATTTCTCCATTTTGGTTGTAATCTGCGATTTTTTGTTGATCCGCATTTAAACTTTTTACACCCATTATATGATTTTTAATTAAAACATAATCTGCTGGATCAAGCATATTATTTCCATTTACATCTCCATGCATAAAGTCCTTATTTCCATCATTGTTGTTACCATTATTATCGTTATTATTATCACTTCCACCATCTTTATTTAGATATTGGTTAGCAACATATCCTTCTAATCCATCACTTGTTACTATTTTGTCCCAAGTATATCCATTAGCTTGTGCTACATTTTCTTGCATTATTGTTACTGTTGTTCCTTTGCTTAAAGATGTAACAACTCCACTTGATGTTGTTGCTTGTGCTCTTATTCTAACTTTTCCGCTGTCGCATTTTATTGTTGCTATTTTATATGATGGATTTGGAGTAGGATTATTTCCTATTTCGGTTAAATATTTATCAGCTATATAACCTTGTGTTCCGTTTGCAAGTTTTACTCTTACCCAGTTAAATCCATTTATATTATTGTATGTGCCTTTTTCTATTATAGTAACTGCTTGACCTGATATTAATGTTGTTACTATTTTTGTATTACTTGTTCCTGGTCCATTTCTTAAGTTTACACTTGTATTTGATACTGCTGAAATGTTTGCATTTGTAACATCTGCAATTTGTGTAATGTAATTTCTTGCAATATATCCTTTTACACCTGAAGATAATACAACTTTATCCCAATAATATCCACTTACTTGTGTTGCACCACATTCAATTCTTAATAATACATCTCCTGTATTTACTTTTGTAAGAACTGTTCCTAATAATGAAGGTGCTGTTCTTACTTTTACATCTGTTCCTGTTACTTTAACATTTTGTGTTATTACACTTGAACCATTTGGTGAACCACACTTTTCAGTAGGCATATTTTCAAATACAGGAATTACAAATGTAAAACTATTATTTAACATACCTAAACTTGAATATGATTTTTTTACCGATGTACTTTCACTTACTGCTGCACTAATATTTCCCATATATTGGTGATAATATAATTTTCCGTCACTATTATCTACATCATATTTTTGTAAATATAAAGTTGATTGACCAACATTTATGTATCCAGATGCAATCCACGCAGCTCCACCTTTTATTGCTGTTTCTGGATCTGTCCAGCCTTTTCTTCTTGCATATCTTAATGCATTAGAAATAACTGCCGCATTTCCACTTCCTGTTGCATTTATATTATAAAAATTATAGTATCCAACATATCCACTATATGTACCTTTTCCTGTTGAGCTTGCTGTACTATTTGATCCTTGCTCTTGCACAATTCTTGATGCTAAATGATATGGACTAATATTAGATGCTTGTGCTGCTTCCATAATTACCTGTGCATATGACTTATTTATTGTTGCAGTTGAGCCATCTGTTTTAGTATATGTTATTTGACTACCTCTCATCCAAGGTGCATTGTTTATTATTTTGTTAACTCCATCTATTGTTTGAGTACTCGAATCATATTTTAAATTTTCAAATTGAAATATGTAATCTTCATTTAACCAGTTACGTGGATCCATATAATATGATACTGCTACTTCTGAAGCACATCTCCATTTTCCTGTATCATAAGCTTTATTTCCACAAGTTGAACAAATCCATGCTCCTGTTTTATCATAATAAACTAAGTTTCTGCCATGAGCTGCACTTGTTTCATTTTTTATTACTTGATTCCAATCTAAACCTGTATACAATATTTTAAATTGCCAATTTGGATATTTTGCTTTTAAATTATCTATTAGTTCTTTATAGCCTGGATAATTGTTTATTTTACTTGAATACCCTTCCGTACTTTGAGCTGCATAAGATTCTTTTATTTGTAAAAAAGTACTTATGCATATATATGCAATAAAAACCATTAACACTACTATACTTATCAGCTTTGTTTTTCTCGACAAAATGTTACCTTTTAACATTTTATTCCCTCCTCTTTTGCATTTTTTTACAAAGCTAGTATATCATTAAAAATTTATAAAGTAAAGGTCGAAATTGTTAAAATTTTACAAAAAAAAGAAGTTACTTTTTATTATAAAAATAACTTCTAAAATTAACTTATAAACACATATAATTCCTTTATTAAGCCCAAATTGTTATGCACATATATACAATATATGATAGTAAGAAAACTGAACCTTGTAATCTTGTCATTTCATTTTTCTTGCCAATTATTGGAAATAAGCATAACAATGCTGTTGCAACTATTAGTATTAAAAAATCCATATTGTAACTAACAGAATATTCAATTGGTTTTATTATAGCTGAAACTCCTATAATAAAAATCATATTTAGTATACAAGAGCCAATTATATTTCCAATTGCCATATCTACTTTTCCTTTTGTAGTTGCTACTATTGATGTAATTAGCTCTGGCAAGCTTGTTGCTATAGCAATAATCGTAACACTTACCATTTTTTCACTCATTCCAAGTGTACCTGCAATTTTTGATGCATTATCAACTACAAAATCACCACCAAATTTTAAAAATATGATTCCTAAAATTACATATATTATTGATTTTATTAAATATTTTATTGATTGAGTTTTTATATCTACAATAGCTAAATCCTTACTAATTCCATCAACTGTATCATCAAAGTCTTCACCTTTTTTTGCCATTATTATGCTATACACTATAAAAGCTCCGCAAACTAATAACAAAACAACACCTTCTAATCTATTAATTGTATTTGGTTGACCTTTTAGATTATTGTTTGCTAATGCAAATACCAAAATTGTAATTAAAAAAGTAAATGGACTTTCAAAATATCTTGTTTCTTTTTTAAACTTTAAGTTTTTAATTATTGCGCATATTCCTAAAATTAATAACAAATTAGATAAATTACTACCTATTACATTACCAATTGCCATATCAGAATATCCATTTAATGCTGATGTTACACTTATAAATAATTCTGGCATTGAAGTTCCAATTGACACAATTGTTAATCCTATTACAATTTCTGGAATATGGAATCTTTTAGCAATATTGCTTCCACCTTTTACTAAAAAATCTGCACCTTTTATTAGTAAAAGGAAACCTATTATTATAAAAATAATTTGTATAATCATTTTTTGTCTCCTTATTATTTCATACTTTTTATGTCATCTTTATGTGTTTTTTTAAAGACTTATTTACTAATAAGTCTTTAATTTTTTATCTTCTATTTGCTTTAGAATCTAATGAATCTAATGTGTCTAGTGCTTTTCCTGTTCCTAATGCTACACATGATATGGCATCTTGTGCAATCATTACATTAATTCCTGTTTTTTCTTGTAATAATTTATCTAATCCGTCTACTAAACATCCTCCACCTGTCATATAAATTCCTTTATCACTAATATCTGCTGCAAGTTCTGGTGGTGTCCTTTCTAGTACTGAGTGAACTGCATCTACGATCATTAATGCTGGTTCAATTAGAGCTTCTAACATTTCACTTGAATATACTGTTACAGTTTTTGGTAAACCATCTATTAAATCTCTTCCCCTTATATCCATTTCTGTATCTTGAATTTTTGGGTACACACAACCAATATTTATTTTTAAATCTTCGGCAGTTCTTTCACCAATCATAATATTATGTTTCTTTTTTATATATTTTACAATATATTCGTCAAATTTATCTCCAGCTACTTTTAAAGATGTGCTAACAACAGAGCCTCCTAATGAAATTACAGCTATGTCAGTTGTACCTCCACCTATATCTACTACCATATTTCCACAAGGTTTTGAAATATCAATTCCTGCACCAATTGCTGCAGCTATTGGCTCTTCTATTAAATATACTTTTCTTGCTCCAGCTTGTGTGGCAGCATCAATTACAGCTTTTTTTTCAACTTCTGTAACCTGTGATGGTATACAAATCATTATTCTTGGTGCAAAAACAAATCTTCCGCATACACGACTTATAAAATATTTTAACATTCTTTCAGTTACAGTATAATTAGATATTACACCCTCTCTTAAAGGTCTTGTTGCTACAATATTACCTGGTGTTCTACCTAACATTCTTCTTGCTTCTCTTCCAACGGCTAATACATCATTTGTGTTACTATCTACGGCAACTACTGATGGTTCTCTTAATACTATTCCTTTTCCTTTTACATATGCAATTACAGTAGCTGTTCCTAAATCAATCCCTATGTCTTGCCCCCAACCAAACATTTTTCATCTTTCCTTTCAGGTTTAATGTTACACTTTTATTTCATTTTTGTTACGATTATATTACATATTGTGCAAAATAGCAAATATTTTTTACAAATATTATAAGATTTTATAATTATTAATTATTTTATCCATTTTTTTGTTTTAGATACAAATACATTTCAATAATATTGTAGAAAATTTCTATTAATAAAAAATCATTGAAAATACATTTGTAAGTTCAATGATTTTAATTTCTAAAT
>FR878299.1:3407-3629 GCA_000434335.1 Clostridium sp. CAG:492 | reverse complement strand
TCTGCATTTTTTTGCTCTTCACTTATAAATGTTATTTTAAATGATGTTACATTATCACATTTAAAATCTATTTTAAAATTTTTTAAATCTCCTGGATTTAATTCATCTATTTGGGCATATTCAGTACCTAAATTAACGTTATTTTTTGAAAATAATTCAACTTTCATATATTTATTTGTTACTTTTTCATTTGTATTATTTACTATTTTTCCTTCTATATAT
>FR878299.1:0-3358 GCA_000434335.1 Clostridium sp. CAG:492 | reverse complement strand
TTCGAAGCTTTTGCTGTTATTATTGTAATATTTGCTTCTTTTACATCTATATCATAAGTTTCAATTTTATAATATGATGTTTTTATATATGCATCTATTAATAAGTTACTTACAACATATAAGCCTACAAATAATAGTAGATATATAAAAAAAGTTTTCATTCTACTCATAATACAAATTCTCCTTTATAATTTTCTAAATACACCTGCTACTTTTCCTAATATTTCACAATTACTTACTATTATTGGATCCATTGTGCTATTTTCTGGTTGTAATCTAATATGGTCTGATTCTTTGTAAAATGTCTTTACAGTTGCTTCATCACCTATTAATGCTACAACAATTTCTCCATTTCTTGCAACGTTTTGTTTTTTTACTAGAATATAGTCTCCATCTAGTATTCCCGCTTCTATCATACTTTCACCACTTACTGTTAGCATAAAACATTCTGAATTTCCAACAAAATCAATTGGAATTGGAAATGTATCAGATATATTTTCAACTGCAAGTATTGGCGCACCAGCTGTTATTTTTCCAACTATAGGAACTTCTACCATCTCTTTTGCTGTGTATAAATTTTTACTTTCTTCTTTTACTTCTGGTTTATTTTCGTTACTGTTTTTTGTTCCTTTTAATAGTCGTAATGTTCTTCCTTTTTGATTTTCTTTTTTAATGTATCCTTTTTGCTCTAATTTTGTTAAATATCCATGAACAGTTGCAGTAGAACTTAATCCTACTGATTTTCCAATCTCTCGTACTGATGGTGGATATCCATTTTCTTTTATTTGTTTTTCAATAAATGCTAAAATATCTTTTTCTCTTTTTCCTAATTCTTCGCTCTTTTTTCTTGGCATATATATATCACCCCTTAAACATACTAAAAAAATGATAACATATATTGGAAAAAAAGTCAAACAAAAGTTTCGTTTTTAATCGTACCATTCAAGCTCCCAACCACAAATATTTACTGTGTCGCCTTCTTGAACTCCAGCTTCTTTTAATTTTTGATTTACACCTAAACTATCTAAACATTTTTGGAAATAATACATTGATTCATTATCTTCTAAGTTTACTCTTCTCATTACTCTATCAACTGCTGGACCGTCTACGACAAAAATTCCATCTTCTTTCTTTATTGTGTATCCTTCTTGCTCTTCTTGTAATGTGTATACTTTTTTGTCTTCAACTTCATCATATAATTCTTCTTTTGGAAGTTCTTTTAATACTTGTGATACTCGTTTTAGTAGCTCACTAATTCCTTCTCCAGTTACAGCTGAAATTTTAAATATTTCTATATTGTTTTCTTTAGCTAATTTTTCTAAATCATTATATAAATTTTCATCCTGCATACTATCAATTTTATTTGCAACAATTATTTGTTTTCTTTTACTTAATTTTTCACTATAAGATTTTAGCTCTTCATTTATTGTTTTAAAATCATCTACAGGATTTCTACCTTCTATTCCAGAAACATCAATAACATGTAGTAATAATCTTGTTCTTTCAATATGTCTTAAAAATTGAAGACCTAAACCTGTTCCATTACTTGCACCTTCAATTATTCCAGGAATATCTGCAATTACAAAGCTTTCTCCATAATCATTTTTTACTACACCTAAATTTGGTTCAAGTGTTGTAAAATGATAATCTGCAATTTTTGGAGTTGCAGATGTTGTTTTTGATAAAAATGTAGATTTTCCAACATTTGGAAATCCAATTAATCCTACATCAGCTAATAATTTAAGCTCTAATATAACCTCTTTTTCAATTCCCTTTTCTCCATCTTGTGAAAAACGAGGAGCTTGTCTTGTTGATGTCGCAAAATGACTATTTCCTTTTCCTCCTCTTCCACCTGGTAATATAAGCTCCTTTTGACCTTTATGTGATAAATCGGCTATTATTTTACCTGTTTCGGCATCTTTTATTAAGGTCCCTATTGGAACTTTAACATATAAATCTTCTCCGCTTTTTCCGTATCTTCTTGCACCTTCACCATTTTTACCATTTTCTGCTTTAAATTTCTTTTTAAATCTAAAATCTACTAATGTGTTTGAGTCTGGATCTACTATAAAATAGATACTACCTCCTCTTCCACCATCTCCACCATCTGGTCCTCCTGCAGCAACATATTTTTCTCTTCTGAAAGATACTGCACCATTTCCGCCATCACCAGATTTTATTATAATTTTTGCATAATCTGTAAACATATCTATTTGTATGACTTCTTTAGTTACAAGTCATACACTCCCTCCTTTTTTATTTTATTCGAAGTAATTTAATTTCATTGCTTTTTTTACTTTTTTCATTACTTCTTTAGCTGTTTGTTGTGCCTTTTTTGTTCCTTCAATTAATACTTTATCTATAATTTCTGGATGTGCTTCATAATAAGCTCTTTTTGCTCTTATAGGCTCTAACTCATCTATTATATTTTTTATTAATTGTTTTTTACAAGCAACACAACCTCTTTCACCTGCTTTACATTCACTACATACAGTTTTGTAATCTTCATCTTTTGTGAATAATTTATGATAATATGCAACCATACATATATCTGGATTACCTTTATCATCTTTTCTTATTCTAGCAGGATCTGTTAATGCTCCCATAACTTTTCTTGTTATTTCTTCTTCACTGTCTGATAAATAAATTGCATTACCTAATGATTTACCCATTTTTTCGTTTCCATCTAAGCCTTTTATTCTCTTTCCCTCAGATAAAACTTCTTTTGGTTCAACCAAAGTTTCTCCATATATTGAATTAAATTTTCTAACAATTTCTCTACATTGTTCAATTAAAGGTAACTGATCTTCACCTACTGGAACAAATTCTCCTTCTAGTGCAGTTATGTCTGCAGCTTGACTTACTGGATATCCTAAAAATCCATATGTTACACTTTCTCCAAATAAATCTCTTTTTTGAGCTATTTCTGTTTTTACAGTAGGATTTCTTTGTAACCTTGCTATTGTAACTAAATTTGAATAAAATACTGTAAGTTCTGCAACTTCTGGTATCATTGATTGCACATAAATTGTAGTTTTTTCTGGATCAATTCCACATGATAAATAGTCTATTGCTAGCTCTCTTACATTTTTACTTACTTTTTCTGGATTATTAAAATTATCTGTTAATGCTTGAACATCTGCAATTAATATAAATTGTTCATACTCGCCTGAATTTTGTAATTCAATTCTTTTTTTTAATGATCCAAAATAATGTCCTATATGTAATCTTCCTGTTGGTCTATCTCCTGTTACTATACGTTTTTTCTTCTCCATAATAAATCTTCCTCTCTTTGTAAAAAATAAAAATAATATATTAACATTAGAAACGCCATCGTCTTCCTGCCATATTACTCATA
>FR878298.1 GCA_000434335.1 Clostridium sp. CAG:492 | reverse complement strand
AACTTGATGAATAGTAGTAAGTATTCATATGTTGTTGTTTTTTATGTTATAACTATTGGAATTGGAAATATTATAGGTGGAGTTATATCCAATGGATTATATAAAAATATAACACCTAAAAAAAAGTATTCACATTATGATAAAAACAGTAGAAAGTCAGTATATATTGAAGATATAGAAGGGTATACAAAATTAAATGAGGTTCAAATTGGAGCGTTTTATAATACTATACAACAAAGGGCGAAAATAGAAAAAATCTTTAAAATTACAAGTATAATAGTAATTATTCAATTAATTTTAAGTTGTATTTATTGTATGATGATATAAAAAGGATGCCATATATAGCATCCTTTTTATGTTCTTGAAAAAAAGTTATATAATTCAGTGAAGTGTTTTTTCCTTAATGAATCTTTTTCAGAGTCTATATCGTGTTTTAGTAGTGCAAATAATTCGTCTTCAGTTCCAACAGAATCTAATTGCGTGTTTGAAAAACTTTGAGATGAATTTTGGGGAGATGCATCTTGATTTGTAATCTGTTCTGTTTCTGACATTATAGGTTCTAATGTAGTTTTAGTTTTTTTTCTGTAAACAATACAGTATTTATTATTAACTAATATTTGATTCATCATTTCAGATACAGCAGGATTCATTAGTAGTTTTGGCATATATTTTATATTCTTTTCATTTGCTGTTGAAAAAATAATACCATATGGGATATCATTAAAAATATCTTGCAGAGTTTTTTTATATAAATTTATTATCTTTGTTACACTATTAAAATTAACAATATGAAGAATATTTGAATTCCCAAAATATCTTGCTATGCTTGATAAATTATTAATATATCCTATGTTTTCTAATGAAACATAAGTTAAAAAAATTGGAATAGTTCTAGAATCATTAGCATTTTTTAAATAATCTTCTAATTTACTACAAAACATTGAGCTTTCAACTAATCTATCTGATGTATTTATGAATAATACTGCTAATTTATTTTCATTATAAAAATCTTCAACTTTTGATAAAGCTGTATTTTGGATGGCATTGCTTTCCTGATAATCAGAGACTAATTTTGCGAGAGCTGATATTAGTTCGTTGTAATAATCGTCCTTTAGATAATCTAAGAAGTAAATATTGGTATTTGTTTTTAAAGAAACACTAATATTACTAAAGATCTTCTTAAAATATGCTAAATCATTTTGGTGTAGTTTTAATACTATTTTCTTTAAAAAATTAAAATTTCTTTTTTCATAAGGTGCTTTGTCCATCATATATATTAAAATTAAACGTAATACTAATTCAATTTTTTCATAAAACTTGGTATTACCTTTATATTTAGTATTTAGAAGTTTTCTAAGAGACACACTATTTCTTAAAATTGAATTAGAAAAATTAATAATATCGCTTTCATTTTCAATAGATAAAAATGAATTGTAGGATGTTTC